>CAMWXA010000131.1 GCA_947178035.1 uncultured Lachnospiraceae bacterium
CAACAATAAGATTTTGAAATAGCAATGACAAATTGCTTGACATATAATTCTTACAAGTGTAATATTAAGAAAAACACAGCGTACTAAAAAACACGTTCTGCCAGAGGTGTGTCACAGCTTGTGGAAGACAATATCATCTGCCAGATAATTTGCCATATGAAGGCGCGCAGGCATAAAGGGCAATGCCTCATGGCAGCTGATTTGGCGCAAATATCACGCAAAGCGGCAAGTGCGACGTATACGCGTGGTTATGCAGATTTATGCAGAAGGCAGGAATGATTTTTTAAACACGCTTGAGGGAGAGTATGTTGAATGGAAAGAATGAAGAAGTCAGGAAAAGTATTTCTTATCACAATAAGCTGTTTCTATTTGATGTTTATGACAGCAGCCTGCAGCAGTCAGTCACAGAAGCAGCCAGAGATTGTAATATTTGACAGTGCAGGACAGACACAGCAAGAGCACCGCGCGGATGTGGAGAACATTGCAGTGCTCTATCGTGAGATATTTGCAGAGATGACAGAGGCCGATACAGTGAGTGATCTGCAAGTCATGCAAAAGATTATTGGCAGACTTGGCGGGAACGGATACGCTGCGGTTGACAGTGAGAATCAGATTGACATGACCAATGCGGAACAGGTGCTGGCATTTTGCGGCGCTGTCGATGCAGGGGAAAAGGCAGAGCTTACCATTGTAGAAGTCATGAATGCAGATGGGTTTCGTAAATATGATTTTCAGACAGAAAACGGCAGGGTGGATATTGTCAGAGGGTACTATCGCCTTGACCGGAACGGAAATCTTGTGAGTGAGGACACAGTAAGCTATCCTGCGGATCTGTGGCAGTATACGGAAGAAGGGTATCTGGTGTTTGCGGGAAGTTATTATGCCGACGACTATTATATCATTTCACTGACAGACGAACCAGAATACGCGGCACTCAGGGTAGCGCCTTTAGATGCAGAGTGCAGGGATCTGTACCGAAAGTACATCCAGCCTGTCAGCTATGAAGACAATAATCTGTTTCTTGTCGATTGGACGGAAGAAGATTTTGCAGACTTGGATTTCTATGATCTTTTTGACAAGTTTTATCCAATGATTTACCACAAGCCTGTTCCCTATACAGCCAGCGAGAATCCGGGAGTCGGTTTCGTGTACAAAACAGCAGAAAGTGAGTTTGAGGACGTGCTCAGGACCTATCTCAATGTGACGCCAGACATACTCCGGGCTAAGACGACTTATTTTGCGGACAATAAATCCTATGAGTACAAGCCAAGAGGTTTTTATGAGATTGGCTGTACCAACAGGCCGTATCCGGAAGTAACGGGATACGCCGAGAATGCAGATGGGACCATCACACTGACAGTGAACGCAGTATTTCCATATGAAGGCACATCAAAAGCTTTTACACACGAGGTTGTGATTCGGCCATTGGTGAACGGCGGCTTTCACTATGTCTCCAACCAGATAATCAGCGGAGCCTGTGATGCATGGTGGTATACAAAACGCCTGACAGCGCAGGAATGGGAAGCGGTGTATGGAGGTCAAAAAACCGGGGAGACAGGAGCGGATGAATCGCTCTGGTATCTTCCGCAGGCGGACGAGTGTCTGTTGACTGAGCCGGAAAGAGATGCGTTAAAAGACACAGCATTGGCAGCAGCGGAACGCGTCAAAAAGGTATATCAGAATATGCAGATTGACGAAGGCGCATCGTATGCTTCCAATGTCAAAGATTTCAGCGAAGCACAGTGCAAAGAGGTGGTTACACTTTTAGGAGAAGCGGGGCTAATCAGCACTGCAGATGATATCAATATGCAAAATTATGAAAAGTTTGAGGAATTTTATAAAGCGTATCTGCAAAAACGCGACGGAATGGTGACGATCTATGATGTGCAGCAGGACGGGCTGATCGGTGCACTCACATTTGTGTACAGAAACATCAATCAGGAGGACAAAATACAGGCGTATTATATAGGAATCGGCTGGCAGGAGGGCGGAGAACCCAAGATAAAAAACACCCTGATCAGTGACATTGCCAGGATGAATTTGACAGAAAAGGGATATTTCATCTATACTTATGAAGAGCAGATCGTCCACTCCGACGAAAATCAGTATCTGCGTGTGAAACCGCTGTCGGAAAAGTGCAGGGAACTGACCAGAAGGTATGTGGACGGATTGAGCTTTGTGAATTACAGCGCCTTTGCGGCAAACTGGGACAGCAGCAATGTGGAAACGATTTTGATGCCATGCATGTTTGAGGATATCTACCGCATCGATACGGGGACAAATCTGAAAGCGGTAGATGACCGGATTCCGGCAGAGGTGTATGAGCGGATTATGACAACATATTTTCCTGTATCAGGAGAGCAGCTGCGGGCAACGTGCGGCTACGATGCGGACAGTGACAGTTACCCGTATGAGATGATTTTTGCAATTCCCCATGCGCCGTTTGGTGAGGTCGTCGATTATACAGAAAATCCGGACGGAACGATTACGTTGTATGTGGACGGAGTATGGATTGACTATAACACAGACTGCGCCTTTACAAGCAGAATTGTGGTGCGGCCGTTTGCGGACGGCACATTCCAATATCTGTCCAACAAGATTTCGTCCGATAACGCCGCGTTTGTCAAATATTTATCTGACCAGCGCTAACACTTCACAGCACTCATCTACAGATCAAAACAGGAATCCAATACTTGCCGAAAGATTCCATGTAAACGTTGTTATAACAGTATGTCACAAGCCAGTCAGACAGCGCCTGCAAACCTTTCGAAAAGAAAGAGAAGTGTGTCAGTCTTATAAAAGTATCCTGTCAGAAGGAAAAAAGAATAGAAAGCAAAAGGTGGTTTATAACAATGAAAGAAAGATTTGCATTGATAGTTGTTGTAATTATTATTTCAACAGGTATGATATATAAAAGTAATTACATCAATGATTTATTAGGGGAAAGAAATGATTATGTACAAATAAAATCGTCAATGGCTCAAGAAAGCGAATCAATAGTACAACAGTCAGAAAAAAATTTCTATCACTTGAAACAAGGACAGTTTGACAAATATGCAGACAAGAGTGAGTTGACAGAAAGTGCACTTTATCGGGAATGGCTGAAAAAAACAACTATATTCTGCATAGAACCCTTCGTTAATGAAAATGTCCTAATAAATGACTATCTAAGGCAGCAAGGAATTGACAAAACAATGCCAGATAATATTACTTATTGTAACGGACAACCTTTCATAAAATATTATGAAGATGACGAGAGTGGAAAGATTGCGTTTGTATCTACCGTATTTTATGACGATGATTCATTTAAGTATGTATATTGTGGTGTAGCGTATATTGAAGACTTTGAAAAAGAAGGTCGTTTTATTTATGATTTTGACGAGGAAGGCAGACTTCTGTCAGAAAAGCTTTATAATATTTCAGGTCAGCAGGCTGTTGATATTTCTTATACGTATAAGATAAATATACCTTTTCCTATAATCACAAAATATGATAACAGTATGGGAGAAAAAGGCGGTTTTTTCTTTAGTGAGTACCTTAATATAGGACAGCGTTTTTGGGTATATGACCGTTTTCTCGAATTTGACGAAAAAGATAGATGGGTCAAATATAATGGAAATATATATAATGATTTTGGCCCGGAAGAAGGAATAGAAAGCTATAATACACCTATTTACAATGAAGATGACCGGTTGGAGAAAATAATTGAAACTTTAAGAGGCAGCCGTTATCAGGATAATCCAGATGAATGGATTGAGGATGGGGAAATTGAATTTAAATACGATGACAGTGGAAGTCTGATAGAAGTCAATTACCATGGATTTAGCGGAAATCATGGTTCAACGGGCAATACAGGAACAATCTATTATGATGAATATGGAAGAATAGTACATGTTGATATTTTTCATTCCTCCGGAAATTATCATTACTTTTATTTATACCGGGATAATGAAAGATATCCATTTGCAATTTTCAAAATTGGTGGAATGCCTTATAGCGAGGATGTGTTTGACGATTATTCTACGTGTTTTGGTATGGATTTTGATGCATGGATATTTTTGGATGAGTAATTTTATCGGCATACAAGCTATTGAGGTGTGAATTATAACAGATTTTGAACATGATTCCCACTACTTTCGTCTGAACAGTAACACCAACCGTGTTACTGTTCACTTCGTTCCAGTAACAGGCAAAAATCCATGCAAAATTTGCTTCGCAAATGGATTTTTGCTTTCAGGCTGTACGTTTTCGCACGGAATGCGCAGTTCAGCGCATTCCTGACCCGTGAACAGTAACCCAACCGTAACAACAGCATAAAAAAATTTAAAAAAGTACTTGCTTTTTTTCTGAATATGGTATATACTAAATAACGTGCTACAGATGAGAGCACAAATTGAATCAAGATAGCGCTATCGCCAAACGGTAAGGCAACGGACTCTGACTCCGTCATTTCAAGGTTCGAATCCTTGTAGCGCTGCTGAAACCCTGATAATTAAAATTATTGGGGTTCTTATTATTTAGGGTTACTTTTTACGCATCTGGTAAAGTGACGGATATAGCGTGCCAGTTATAGGTACATCAAACAATACAGGACAGGAACACTACGAAATAGAATCAAAAAAGTTGACAACGCAGTACAGTCTGTGTTATGTTAAATACGATCAATCTAAATATAAATAATCAATACAAATAATTATAGAAAGGTGGCTTACGCGTGGGTATTATTATTCGTTGTGCACGCACCCGCATACAGGGGCAGTAAGAAAGCAGATGAATCGTCTCATTGAAATGGGATTTTTTTGCGTGCGAATAATAATTATCATGCGTCCACAGGATGAATATGGCAGGAGTCGTATTTGTGCTGTCTGTCTTAGTGTATTGCTTTTCGCAGGGAAATTCTGTTTTTAGAATGAGTTCCTGCTTTTTTATTGCCTTTTCTGAATCGTACATTGGGAACGAAGCGTACAGAATAAGAAGGAGGCACACGCGATGCAAAAAAGCAGGAGAACGCAGAATTATGATGCGGTCAGACATCTGTCAGATTCACAGAATTTTATTACAAATCACAAGTTGATCCAGAGGATCATTCGTTTAACAAATATCAGTGCAAAGGATACAGTGCTGGAAATCGGGACAGGGAAGGGGCATCTGACAGAGGTGCTGTGTGAGAGGGCCGGCAGTGTATATTCCGTTGAGATTGACCGAACGCTGTACGAGGGTGCCAGAGAGAGGCTGGTGCAGTATAACAACCTGAAACTGGTTCACGGGGATTTTTTGCAATACAGGCTGCCCGTTAAGGGAGCGTATAAAGTTTTTTCCAATATTCCCTATTTTATCACCACACAGATTATTGAAAAACTGACACGAGTGTCAAATCCACCCATAGATATCTGGCTTGTCATGGAAAAGGGAGCTGCAAAACGGTTTATGGGGATGCCAAGAGAGACGGAGAAGTCTTTGCTGCTGAAAGTAAACTGGTCTATGAAAATCGTGTATTACTTCCGCAGGGATGACTTTCACCCCATGCCCGCAGTGGATTCTGTTCTGGTGCATTTCTCCAGAAAGGAAAAAGCGGATCTGGACAGAAAGGAATATCGCGAATTTCAGAGATTTGTTGAGCATTCCTTAAAATATGGTATCTGTGGAAACAAAGGGCTGCTGACGAGACGGCAGGTGACAGTGGCGTTAAAACAGGCCGGGCTGCCGCATGCGCATGAAGACGGCGTCACGCTGTACATCCAGTGGCTGTGCTTGTTTCGATGCTATTTGCAGCTGGGGCAATGACTTTTTCAGATACAGCTTATTGCAAGTGGCTGACAGGAAAAACAAAGTGCAGTTGTGATTGCTGGAAATATCTGTTATAATGTCGTCAGATATTATTAATGTCGTCAGATATTATTAATGTCGTCAGATATTAATGTCGTCAAACATTATATTGGCATGGAGTGGGCAGGAGTACACTGACAAATATGAGGTAAAAGGAGGAAGATGCACATGTTGGATATGGAGCGGCTGCTTGCGGACGCGGAACAGGGCGTTTTGCCGGCGCTAAAGTTTTTGGGAGATATTTATTTAAACGGATATGAGGAAAACGATATCAGGCCGGATTTGAGTAAGGCGGTTGAATGCTATGAAAAAGCGGCGCAGGGCGGTATGGAGGATGCACTCTTGGACTTGGGGTTCCTCTATTGTTCAGGCAAATATATGGAACCGGATTATAAAAAGGGGATTGAATATTACAGGCAGGCGGCTGATATGGGAAATACAACCGCACTTGGCAATCTTGGAATGTCGTACATAAAGGGATGCGGCGTTGAAAAGGACGAGAAGAAAGGGTTTAAATATTTCATGAAAGCGGCCGAGGGAGGACATCCAATGGCGATGCATCAGGTCGCGGATATGTATCGTGCCGGAATCGGCGTGGCACCGGACGAGGAAAAATACCAATATTGGGAAGAGCGTGCCAAAGAGCAGGAGGAGCGGGACAAAGCGCAGGAGAATGCCGAAAAGTCACCGATGCAGACCGCATTTGAGAAAAATCTGAAATTTATCAGCAAAGACACGCTGGATGTGGAACTTGTACAGTATGTTTTTGGAGATACCAAAGATCTGCGGCAGTACACAATGGGTGTGTGTTCGTTTCCGTCAGGCAGAATTTTAACTGCTGATCCGCTTTGCTATTTGCAAAGTCCAAAGGATGTGCTGATAAAAGCAAAGCGCATTGCGCCGGGCGCTTATCCTGTGCAGCTTGCCATTATGGATTGTGACATGGCAGGGATTCGGATTGTCGGGGCACGACTGAAAATCAGCGATAAGGAGGCCGTTTCCTATGAATTGGCAAACTGCGAAAAGGAAGACCACAAGACAACTTTTGCGGGATTTCCGGTAGAGTGCGGCATGGCATGCTTCTGTGATGAGCAGGCAGCAAGGAGCTATTGGAGATTTCTGGACGGCTGGTATAGGGAGCATCAGGGCGGCAATATTTATGACGATTATTTTGCTGCCCTGTTTGCCCAGAGTTATCAGGAGAATCCAGAAGTGCAGCGGGAAGGCGGGGATTTGCTGATGTGGAGCAATCCGCTGGATGGCTCTGTGATACCGATGTTCGCGTCTGGCATGGGAGATGGATATTACACAGATTATTGGGGAGTTGATGCAGCAGGTGCGTTGTGTGAACTGGTGATTATCTTTATGAATCCCCGGTTATTTCAGGACAGTTAAAAGAAATTCTAAGCTGCCAAAGTACGCCCGCTAAGAATTTCTAAATTACACACTGGAACAGGCATTCTTCTCACGGATTGTCTGTGTCGGCTGTGCCGACATGACGGGAAGTTTGGAATATATGGGGGGATCTCATTGAAGAATCGCGGGAAACTAAGGCATATTGTTGTTAACGATAAGGAGTATTTATGGAATTATTATTATGACGATATGGATTTTTCAAACTATCCATATTCCTATTACCTGTTTGTTCCGAAAAGAAATCCGAGGTTAAAGGTGCGGGTATATTTTACAAAATACGCGCCGCAGATGAATTTGGACATTTATGCAAGCGAAGGAACTGTCTGCCAATATCAGGGAAAACAGATAGTACTAAATCTGTGCAGACCAGTGTTTGCAAGGCAAATGATAGAATATGTCTTTCAAAACTGTTGTCATGACACAGATGTCGGGGAGTTTGCAATCAAGAATGGAGAGGCTGTATTGGAGCGTTTAGGGTACGCAGATTTTTATGAGGAGTTTTGGGAAAATCATTCGAAATGAACGAGATTCTATAGTACTCTATGCAGACAGAAGTGTTGTGGATTGTATGGTTTGTGTCAGTGTCAGGCAAAAATTCGACGGCGTGCGGTGGCATCGTCTGGAAATTTTAACGACACAATGGTGCGGACCACACAGTTTACGAGTCTGATTTCTGTCCGGATGGAGCACTAGAGTGTGCAAAGGAGATGAATTATTATTAATATCATGTTGACTGTCAGTTATTCTCTGGAGATTCCAAGGGATGAGTTTTTTCACTCAGAAAATGGATCTGTAAGAGAAGATATGGAGAAGCAGCTGGATACACTATTTCCAGAGGAGATTGTATTGACGGAGAATGTCGCTGCCCGGAGAGAGCATCTGATTCACTATCCGCTGTCAGAATATCAAAATGCCTTGCGGTGTGCTTCTTGCGGAAAGTGGTTGTACATGCCAGGAAAAGAATATTTGCCAGTAAGCCTCGATTACTGTAAGATGGTCAGAGAAATCCCTCTATGTTCCAGCTGTGCATGGGAACTCGAGGCAGATATGAAAAATGAATCGTTTGTGCAGAGGCTGAGGGACGGTTAAGGAATCATATAGATTTTTGTTAACATTACTTTGGCGTTTATAAGCCGCAATATTTTATTGGTAGAATTCTGATGAAGATAGTGGTTTGATATAGCTATATTTGCGGCTTTTATAGCCGAAGTAAGTGTTCTTTAGCCATAGAATATTGATTCAACAAAATTAGTTGGGAGAGTGCGTATATGATCGAGTTATTAAAAGGAGACATAACAAAAATTGATAACGTGGATGCCATCGTCAACGCAGCAAACAGCAGCCTGCTGGGTGGCGGGGGTGTCGACGGCGCTATCCACAGGGCGGCGGGACCGGAGCTGTTGTCTGAGTGCCGTCTGCTGGGCGGCTGCAAGACCGGGCAGGCGAAGATTACAAAGGCCTATAAGCTTCCATGCAAACATATCATCCACACGGTTGGTCCGGTCTGGAATGGCGGGAGCCACAATGAGGACCAGCTGCTGGCGGACTGCTACCGAAATTCGCTCAGACTGGCAGCAGAGCACAACATCAGAACGATCGCCTTTCCTTCCATATCGACAGGAATCTATGCGTTTCCGGTGGAGCGTGCGGCGAAGATTGCGGTTGGAACAGCCGACAGGTTTTTACAACAAAATACAGGATTATTTGACATGGTTTTGTGGGTGCTGTTCGATGACAGGACCGAGGCGGCGTACAGAGAAGCAGTACAGATGATAAAAAACGGGAATTGTGTATGAGCTTAGTTAATGCTGTAGGGATTGTTTTTTCCATTATTGGCGCAGTATGCATGGTGTTATTGATTGCTTTGCCGATCGGGTTGATTGGGCTGAATCTATATGGCAGTGTCAGAGAAAAAAGCTATATGGAGGAGCAACGGCAGACGGGCAGGGACAAACAGCGCATGCTGGATTTTATGCAGATCGTGATGAAAGAATACTACCATGATTACATGTATGCTGTCGGGAATGACAAAATTCTGGCGGGGCGCTGTCTTTGGTATTTTTATCCGTATATTGTGTGTTTTAATGAGACCGACATCGTTGTCATTTCTTATGTAATGCGGGGAGATGGCACATTGATCTGCAGGAATGTTCTTCCGATCGACTGGAGCTGTATGCGCTTAAAATACCGCATACAAAGCAGTGGCGTAAAGCTGGTATTTCAGTTAGGAAAAACGAAAATGCGTATTAATGTCAATAGGATTGTGGGAGCAATGGGAGCAAAGCCATGGTATGATGAGACAGGGGACACGCCGCTTGGGGTTTATCAGGAACAGGAGGTGGATCAACTGATTCGCTGTCTGCCCAATTATATAAAAAAATGATATATACAAAACAATTGTCAGAAATCCTCGCTGCAGCCTGCAATATTTGTGTTCCGCACCATTGCGTTGTTGAAATCTCTGGGCGCTGCCGCCGCATCGCCCTCAAAATTTTGCCTGGATTTGCTTTTGAGTACAACAAAAGAAAAATATGAGTATGTTACAAAAACTTGGAAAATAGGCTGGTAGTGAGAAAGAATTAGCGAAAGTTGATGATACAATTGAAGAATGGGGGACAAGACCAAGCTTCAATAATGTTATATTATAAGATAAATAACTGGTAAAGTATTCCTATATGGTATATAATCAAACCATATATATATTTGGTGTTAGTCAACAAGTGTGTTGGTAACATTTATAGCACTATATATGGATGTTG
>CAMWXA010000132.1 GCA_947178035.1 uncultured Lachnospiraceae bacterium
CGAGTCGTTATGCAGATGGCGGGAATGATTTTTCAAACACGCTCTAGCACCATATCTATCTTATCATTAAAGGAGATTTTGAAGTTTAAGAGCATCCATTCACACCTAATATCATATTTTTAAGCTGTTTACTATCAAGTTAATCCGAGATTCACTAATCTAAATATTTGGAATAAACGTTTACCTATTACTTGTTTTTCTATTCTTTGGAAATTATCCGATTGAAATTTTTGTGACTTGTCTGAGCATATCGCAACTACAGTTTTTTCTCTTGTTACCGGTAATAGCTGATCCAATAAATTAATATTATCTTTATTTTCATTCTGCCATTCAACAAGGTTTCCATATGGAACATCTGTAAATATAATATCTGCTTTAAAATTAGGATTATCTAATGGAAAATTTGATAAAATATCCGTTTTAAACACTTTGCGTTCTATTTCATGTGTTGAATTTGCCAATATGTCCAATAAATTGGTTGCACTATTTAATGCTTCGATATGTGAGTTTTTGTTATGTAATGATAATAAATCATTTATTTGTCGTATTCTTTTTTTGAGTCCGTTTTTATCAAGCAACGACAAATTCTGGTTGGTAAGCTGTATAGCATCATCACTTATATCAGAAGCCATTATTGTCTTTATTCTTTCATAATTTAAAAAGCCAAGTACCGTTAGCAGATAACCACCGCCACAGCAAGGGTCATAAATACATACACTATCCGGGTCATCTAAATAATGTAAACATCTACAAAATATTTCTTGTGCAAGCCTTACCGGAAAATTAGTATATCCCGCTCTATGAACTATAACTTTTCCGCTTGCCAAATCCTCAAAATTCCTATTTTCACAATATTTATATACCATTAATATATTCTCCATAAACTATCATTGGATTTTTTCCATAATCCAATTATCAACCATTTTCGCAGCCTGTATAGGTGAAATATCAGAAGTGTCCAATAATGTTATAGGATATGAAACATTCTCGTTTGACTGCTGTTTCAGCCATTTATTGAAATCCATAGAGTTTCTAATCCAATCATCATCACTTATCCCGCGTCCTTTACGCATTCGTTTTTCCAATACAACATCATTACAAACAACGGCAAGATAATAAATATGGGTAAACAATTCTCTTTCTGGTAAATTTTCAAGTTGTTTGGGCACTCTGCAACCACATAGTACAACAGGCTTTCCAGCTTGTGCAATATTGGCACATACCCTTAACCATAAACAATTATACTCGAAATAATCATCCTCTGGTGTATTGTAAATGTCATTCCACAATAAGTCACTTTCCATTACAATATACTCTTTTTCTTTAACAAACAGTTCATTACAAAGCGTCGATTTTCCAACACAGGAAGCCCCTGTGACAATAAATAATGGTTGTTTTTTCGTAAGTTTCATAATAACCTCCAACAATTCCGATTTAACACTCTTTTTTATAAATTAACATTCCGTTACCATAAGGGTCATCTTCCGCCCCAAATTCTTCCTTAACAAATTCATAGCCATTCTTTTCAAGAACCCTCACAGAAGCATTATTTCCACGCATAACACGTCCATATAAAACATTTATTCCAAAAGTTCCTGTAACAAACTCAGTCATGGCCTTTAATAATTCAGTAGCGTACCCATTTCCACTATACTTTTTACATATCCCATAACCTATTTCTACCTCATTGGAATTTCCCTCCACCTCATTTACACCTGTATCGCCTATCAATTCACCTGTTTCTTTCAATTCAACAGCTAATACATATGGTAAATGCCTGTCATTCACACAGTCCACATAAAATTTGATTGCCCCTTTCGTTTCTTCCATATCTGCATAGCTTTCATTTGGAATCCACCTTTTTACTTCTTCTTCCAAATGATTTTCATATAAGCATTTGGCATCTCCTATCTCAAATTTTCTAATCCTCAAGTACTCTGTTTCAAACATATATTCCATGCCTTTTTTCTCCTTATCAATTGCTGTCACTGCATATAGTAGCGCACTCCCTTGTCACACTCGATTTTACCTTGGCAGGCGCTTATATACCGATACAGCTGTGTATAGACACGCACCAGCGCGTCCTCCTTCTTTTCCATCTGGTGGCGGCGCATCGTCAGGCCGCCAGTCAGCTGTGCGAGCAGCTCCGACAACAGTTCCATGCCGTATGCTGCCGTGCGCCTGACCATACTGTCCAGCGCTTCCAGTGTGCTGTCATGCACCGTGTCAAAACCGCTCTGGTACAAGTCTTCCAGAAGATTTTCCACGTCGGACAGCAGCTGTTCAATCGCTTCTTCCTTATCAAACATGTTCATCTTTTATCAACTCCCGCTCTCATTCCTTGCGCAGATATAATTCTGCTTCCTATTCTAAAAAGCTTCAAGCAGTTCCTTTACCCGATTCATTCAATTCCTTTTTACGAAAAACAGCAACCGGATACATCCGGATTCTGCCGCCGCGCAGATAGATTTTGCCAAAAAAGCATGGCAGGTTTTCGTTCGTAATCTTTTCTAAATACCGGATTCCCTCCGCCTCGTCTTTGGAATAGACGATTTCCACCACGACCGCTTTTCCAGCCTCATCATACAGATTCATGCAGAGCTTTTGTTCCGTCTCCAGAAAAACCGCCTTCTCACAAGATGCCGGTCTTAAAAACACAAGCTGTGTCTGTGCTGCGCTGTCTGCCTCTGTATTTTCCAGTGTATCCATTTTCTCTTGAAACAGCTCCGCAAAAAGCTGCGCAAAATCCCGATAATACCACGCTCCCAAAAGGTCTGTGGTCAGTGCATTGTTGTCCGCTCTTCTGTCACGAATCAGCTCGCCCTTTGTCTCCTTGCTCGATGACAGCCTTCCCCTGCTGTCACACTTAGCCTGCGCCAGATGAATATGCCAGAAAGCAAGCTCCTGCAAGGGAACGGACAATCCCCACGGCGTCTCCTGTGTATAGCGCGAACCTGCACGGTTCGCCATATTGGCATTGTCATAAAATACAGGTCTCGCCTGTGTGTAGGTATACCATTTCCCGGTATTTTCCTCCAAAAAATAGACGGTCTCACCCTCATATCCGCTCCTGCTCACAAAATGCTCGACCGCGATACCGGCCAAATCCAGGTCAAAAGCCGACGTGTACTCTGCGCGGAACGCACCTGCCAGCTTTGACACTTCCAGCGCATTTTTTGCCTGTCCCAACAACTCCACCTGCCTATAGAATGCGGTTAACTGCCGCATCAACAGCTGTATTTTGAGTGATGCCACCCGTTTGAGGTATTTATTGTACGAATCCTGCAGCCGTCTCCAGTCATTCTCAAAATTGGGCAGCTTCGCGTTGTGACAGATTGTCGCCAGACGTTCCATATGGTCAAGCGCATCCTGCGGTGTCCTGGCCAGACCTGTGTCCATGAGCTCCTCCAAAAAGGTCCGCATCTGCAGGACAACTTCCTGAATCTGCTCCATGTCATATTCCGTACTTCCGCCCCGATCCTGCTCCAGCGCGTCAACATTCATCTGCCCTGATTCCAGCTTGCACCACAAGACTGCCTCCGCCTTGTGAACACAGAATTCCTTTTTGTGGCAGGTGCAAGTCGAGTATTCCAGCGGATAGAGCAGCCTGACCGTCATGGACTGCGCCAATGGCTGCACTGTCACGACACTGGAATAGTTCATCTGCGGTTTTTTCCCTGCCCTGGCACTGTCAATCAGTTCCTGCAGCCGCCTGACACCTAAGATTTTGCAGAGTTTTTCCAGTGGATAGTCCGTGATCTGCTGCAGTACATTGTTTGTCATTGCACTGCCGGACTTTGGAACAGTCCCTTGTTCTGCTGTCTCCTGACCGGTCTCTCTTTCTGGCTCTTCTGCGGCAGTTTCTTTTTCCGCTGTTTCCTGACCAGTTACTGCAGCTATCTTCTGCAGTGTGAGGATTCCAAGTATGACATGGCGGCAGATGCTTCGCGACGGACACGAGCAGGCGCTTTCCCCGAGCGGCATTTTGATATGGACCGCCTCTTCCCCGACTTTTACTGTAATCACTTCTTCCGCAGATAAATTTTGTAAAAATCCGCTTTCAGCTTCTTTTAAAATTTCATTCTGACCTTTGTCCAAAAGCTTACACGGAGTCGTCTCCATATCTTTATACGCACGCTTTACGATTCCTTTATTCGAAATACCAACCAGATAATCATCGTCTATCTCCCGAAAAACGGATTCCCAATCACTCATGTAAATCCTCCCCGCTAATCCAACTCCTATCTCACGATACCAATGCCCCATATATTGGCAGGCTTTCCCCGCATTGATTTATAAAATTTTCGCGATAAATCCAGACAGCTCCTCCGGTGTCATCGCGCCGACCGACGCCCCCATATCCGCGAGCACTGACGCCGCTTTCTTGTCATAATTAGGCACCGCGTCATGGTCCAGTGCCGGCAGCACGATCAGCTTTGCCCCGCTCTCGATAATATTGCTGCTCACCTGATACAGATGGTGGTAACTGCCGCCTTCATAGAGATCCGTGACCAGCACCACCATCGTCCGGTGCGGCATCTCTATCAGCTGCTCACAGTAGGCGAGCGCTCCGGCAATATTCGTGCCGCCGCCAAGCTGAATGCTCATGAGCGTCTCGACCGGATCGCTGGCGTATCCGCTCAGATCCACCACATTCGTGTCGAAGATGACAAGCCTCGTGTCCAGCATCGGAAGTCTCGCAAAGATTCCTGCCATGACGGCGCTGTGAATCACCGAATCCAGCATCGAACCGCTCTCGTCCACGCAGATGATCACGCGCCACTGGTTGAACTTTTTCATGCGCGAACTGAAATATACCTGTTTTAAGAGAATCTGCTTTGTCTCTGTATCGTAGTTTTTCAGATTCCTGCGTATCGTTTTTTTCATGTCAAGGTTACGCATGGATTTCACCGGACTGCTCATATTGCGGTTCAGCCGCCCGAAAAGCGTCTTTTTCATCTCCTGCTCAAGCTTTTTTGTCAGTTCATCGGCGACCTTGCGCACCACCTGTCTGGCAAGCTCCAGCACTTCGCCTTTCATCATGTGCTTTAACTGCATGATTGTCTTTAAAAGCTCCTTGTTGGGCTCTAGTTTCCGCAAGACTTCCGGGTCGGTCAGCAGCTCTGTCATCTCATACTTTTCCAGCGCGTGCCGCTCCATAATTTCCACGGTATTTTGCGGAAACAGTGTCTTGATTTTGGTCAGCCAGCGCGGAACGGTGAGCTGGGAGTCCCCGCTTCCTCCGCGGCGCTCCCTGCGGATTTCTTGGTCATCGCCGTATTCCCTCGAATACAGATAATCCAATACCTCCTCCATTTCCATCAGTTTCCCATTCCCCTCCGGAAAAGGTATCTGCCCCGCCGCATACCTTCCCAGCACCAGCCGCCAGCGGTTTAAAATTTCCTGTTCGTCTGCCATATTCTCCCGATTCCCTCCCCTGCATGTACCAGCTCCATAACCATTTCTTCTTCTCAAATCAGTTCCACCAAAATACCAAACTGTTTTACCGCTTTATCAGATCATCAAAATAGTACCTCTTGCTCTTCTTCTTTCCATTCACTGTGATAAAATACATATACTCCTGTCTGTTAAAGTGCCATCTGATCTCATGAATCGCGCCGACAAGCTCTGGGTGGCTGACAGGTGACACCAAATCCCCGTCCACAAACCGCGGCGGCTGTTCCAACTGCCTTATTTTATCAATCGCTATCAGAATACCTTTTACTGGATATGTGATATTTGCTGTCCCGCCATCTGCAGAAGGTTCATATTCGACGACAAGATGAAACAACTCCGTCGGAAGCACTTTCCCTTCACACACTGTATAATCAAAACAGATTCCCCACATGCTTTCTGTTCACTCCCCTCATCTCATCCGATAGAGAATCGCTTTTGCTCCCCCGCCTGCTTCGGCCAACATCCAGCTCAGGACAATAAACTTTCTGATTTCCTAACACCCTAAAACGCGCCGCGCATACGCATCCAGTTCCCTGCCGTATGTATACCAGCCTGGCAGTACTTCGTCGCGCTCCATCAATTCGCGCCCTGTCCTGCGGTGAAGCCCTGCTGCCTGCCGCGCAATCTTGTCGGTCTCAGAGGGTGTGAAATACGCAAATGCCATTCGCAGCTGCGGCAGCAGTTCCATAAATTCCATCTCGTCAACTTCACCGAGAAAAGCGTCAATCATCACAAGCATCTCGCGCTCCATCAGCATCAAATCCTTCGCCGTAAAAAACAAACCCCTGAAAAAGACCGCCGTCTTTAAAAGCTGTTCCCTCGTGCCCGTGAGATACCCTCTGCACGCCGCACCTACTGCGCGCGAATCCTCCTGGCTGCCTCCATAGAGGATTCCGTGAATACAGCCATTCAGCCCCGCATGAATCTGCACATCCCCCTGCATTCGGTGTAATGCCTCGTAGAAATCCTCCCGCTCCCCGGTATCCTCCTGTCCTTTCCGTCCTGTGATCTGATACAATAATTTCAGGGCGTTCATGCCCGCATCCAACATTTCGTCCTGCATACGTGTGATACCCGGAAGCAGTGTGATCAGTTTTCTGACTCCTGTGTGCAGAAGCACCCCAAACTCCAAATCCGATTCATAGAGCGCTCCCAGCTCTTCCATCATCGTCAGGGATTTCACGGCATCCGCAATCGAGTAAAAATCCATATCTTTCAAAATCAGTTCGTGCACACGCTCATACACCAGGTCAAGCTGGCTGGAAATCCCCATCTCAAAAACCTGCGTCAAAAGTATCGCAGCACTGTCCGCCTTCGTATCCTGCCGGAGCCGTTCCTGCACAAGGCTGACAATCGCTTCCTCCATAGTTGCGCCGTGCACCGACACGTCAATCAAAGCCGCAAAAACCTGCGCGCTGTATTTGTATTTCCAGATTTCTCGAATCAGGCTGCGGTCCTTCCTCTGCTGCAGGTTCGGTCCTTTCACACGCTTTGCAAACGCAGTCTGCAGGAAAGCCATCCGATGAAAAAAACGGCTCATCCGCCTGTGCTTTCTGCTGGAGAAAATCGAGAGCGTCACCTCTTTTTCCAAGGTGCTGTCTGTCCTGATCCCAAACTTTTTGCACTGCTCCTGAAAGTCGAGGACTATCGGCGGAACGTCCGCGAGCGTACAGAGTGCACCCGATCCAATCCCTGTCATCAGCCGGCGCAGCGTGCGAAGCGGCATGTCTGATGTAATATTGCATTCTCCCTTTACATAAGAAGATAGAACGGCATCCTGCAATTCATAAGCGCCTGTCTGCGGTTTCCCGCGAAGCGCCGCAAGCCCCTGTGCCATCTGCCACGCACAGATTTCATCGTAGGTCGAAAGCGCCCCCTCCTGTTTTCTGATTTCCTTTCCCGATGCAACCAGAAGATCCAGTACAGCCGTCTCATAGGGCCGCTCCTCCTGGCTGGCAAGTCCTTCCCAAATCTTCTGGTAAAAACCTGTATAAGGCATTCCGCTCGCATAACCGTTCAAGGCGTCCGCCGCCTCCATGGAATAGGGCATCAGATAGACACTCTCATCCTTATTGGGAACATAGTGTTCAATCTTTTTTGCATACTGAACCGTCTCTTCCCAATTCTCACCAGAAAGCCTTTCTTTCAATCCCGGCGTGTGGAACCCGCCTGTGAGCACGAGAATCCGCTGAATCTCCCCATGTTTTTTTACACCGCCACAGCCGTACATCGCCTGCAGGGCGATTCGCGCCGCCATGTGCTGCTCCCTCGCAAGACATCCCTCACGCTGCAACACCTCTGCCGGCGTATTTTCCCTCGCAAGCGCGCAGTATGCACTTAAATGAGAGAAAAAGACATCACTGTCCTCATAAAGCCCATTAAGCTCAAAATATTTTTCCCAGAACTCGTCAAAGCTGCGCAGGCCTGTCTTTTCGCACAGTCTCTCGATGTACTCATTTCTGGTGAGCAGATAGTCGTCATTGTAATTCCGCGGTGCCTCCCCTTCTGCCGCTCTCTCCGCCGATGCTGCAAGAATATCCCCGTAGGATAAATCAATAAATGACACTTCTGTCATATTTTTGTATGCTTCCCTGAGTGCCACAAGCTCGGGCGAATAGTCCAGAAATGGATAATAGCACTTGTAATGCTCCTGCTCCTCCGATATTTTTTCCGCCTTGTCATGATAGGCATAGTAGATGGCAAACGGCGCGCGCGTATCCTCATGCAGCATGACTGGCAGCAGCGCATTGGCATTGTCCGGTCCCTCCACCAGCACCGCGTCCGGTTTCCATTCCGCAAAAATCTTTTTGATCTGATACGAACAGGCCGGACTGTGATGGCGGACCGGAATCAGCATTATTTCAGCCATTTCCTCGCTTCGTAATATTGTTTCCATAATCCACCCTCTTTGCTGCTCTTATCCCGGATCACTGTATTAAAATATCCTTTTACTTTTTCCAGATCATCCTTGTCTTCCTTTGAAACCGCGCCGATCAGATTCTGCACAAGGCAGTCCACATTCAGATGACCGTCCCCGTAATAATAGCCGGTGAGCATCGTTTGATAATAGACGGACACCGCCTCCGCCGTGCTCATCACCGCATTTGGCTTGTCGATGCGATGTCCATACGAGGAAACGCCCTCCCGCAGCTCATGGTACGTGGAGGCGAGAAGCTCCGCGACGTCCTCGTCAGCCTGCATATCGACATGACTCTCCTGCGCAAGCATATTGACCTCATTTAAGATAATCTGTTTTTCGAGCGACACCTTATTGACCGGCATGACAGTCTCGAAATTAAAGCGCCGCTTTAACGCGCTGCTCATCTCATTGACACCCTTGTCCCTGGTGTTGGCCGTTCCGATCACGTTAAAACCGGGGCGCGCAAACAGAAAACCGTCATCGCCCAGCTCCGGCACATTTAAAACCTTGTCGCTCAGAACGCTGATCAGGCTGTCCTGAATCTCAGCAGGCGTTCTGGTGATCTCCTCAAAACGGGTGAGGATCCCCTTCTCCATCCCTATGTAGAGCGGCGACGGCACAAGCGCCTCCCTGCTCGGTCCTTTCGCCAGCAGGAGCGCATAATTCCACGAGTACTTGATCATGTCCTCTGTCGTTCCCGCCGTACCCTGTATCGTGTTCTTGCTGTTTCCGCTGATGGCGGCGGACAGAAGCTCTGAGAGCATCGTCTTTGCCGTTCCCGGCTCCCCGACAAGCATCAGCCCGCGGTTTCCCGCAAGCGTGACGATACACCGCTCCACGAGCGCATCGTTTCCGAAATATTTTTTCCTGATCTGGTACTTGTTTCCCTGATATTCGATGGGCTTCTCGCTGCCTAGGATAAATGTCCTGACCGCCTTGGGCGACATCTGCCAGTTGTCCGGCTTTTTTGCATCCGGGTCTGTATTTTTGAGCGCCTCAAGCTCCTCCTGATAGCGCACCTCCACTGGGGGTTTTATCGATTCCTGCATAAGGCTCATCCTTTCTAAGCAATTGCTTGTACTAAAATCTCTGGCTTGTTTTCAAACAGTTCTTTCCTTCTATTATAAACGCTATCCTTTACAATAGGCAAGCAGAATATAGCTGCTGCCAGTAATTCAGTTCTTCCAATGACTTTTTTGAGATACCCCGGCAGGTAGACAGCAATAATATCATTAACCTTTCTCGGCCGAGTAGACATATCCCTCACAGAAATCTTACGACAGGATATGCAATAAAACAGCCAAAAAGCAGTCATTCTATTTTCCTGCCGCACTCATAACACATAAACTGCCCTTCTGGAACTTTTGCTCCGCAGATACATTCCCGCATCATCTTGGGCTGTTTGGGTTCAAGTGCTTTCTGAATGTCCCCGACACTTTTCCCGCAAACTCTGCAAAACTTCATGTTTTTATCGATTTTTGCTCCACAGATACACACTGTAACCGCCCTGGAGATCACCTCACCACCATTGGGACAGAAGCTGTCCTGCGGTTTTAACTTATATCCACAGATGCAGAT
>CAMWXA010000133.1 GCA_947178035.1 uncultured Lachnospiraceae bacterium
GTTCACTCCGTTCCAGTAACAGGCAAAAATCCATGCAAAAATTGCAATACGAACTCGGCCTTTTGGCATCCGCTTTTAACCTGTGGCTTTTCCTTTTTCATGCAGCAGACTCATTTTCAGCTCATAATAATCTGGTGTCATGTCCATATAATGCACATGCGGGTTATTGAATCGCTGCTCTTCCTCCCAGATCTCCTCACTGAGCTGTTTCTTGACATACGACCTGATTTCCTCCAGTGTTGGAAGCTCGTACACTCTTTTTCCATTCTCAAACACTTTTACCTGCAAAGGCTTTGCTGTACAGTTTGTAAATTTCAGGTTTCTCCATGGCATTTGCGGATCGACAAAGCGGAAATCACTGCTCATATCGATCTTCTCGTCCGCCTTTGCAATCAGATCGGCCTTTGCCTTTCCGTTCTGATCATAGATGCGGTACACTTTTTTCAAGCCAGGATTTGTAATCTTTTCCACTGTGCCAGATATCTTAATACGCGGCACAAACACGCCGTCCTCCTCGACGGCCGCAATCTTGTACACCGCACCGAGAAGCGCCAGCGTGTCGTCGGAGTAATCGCTCACAGCCCCCGTAATCAGGCGCTCTCCCACGCCGTAACCGTCAATGCATGCCTTCTGTATGTTTAAGGAGGAAATCGTGTGTTCGTCCAGACTGTTTGACACAATAATCCTGCAGTCTGTCAGCCCCTCCTGGTCCAGCATTTTCCGAACTTTTGATGACTGGTACGCCAGATCGCCGCTGTCGATGCGAATACCCTTCAGCCGTTTTCCCATGGGCTCCAGCACCTCATGCGCCACGCGGATCGCGTTGGGAATTCCCGACTGGATTGTGTCGTAAGTATCTACCAAGAGCACTGTATTATCAGGATAGTTTACTGCGTAATTTTTAAACGCCTCAAATTCATCCTTATAGTACATTACCCAGCTGTGCGCCATCGTGCCGCTCACGGGAATGCCAAACATCTGCCCCGCAAGCACTGTCGCTGTCCCTGCCGCGCCGCCAATGTAGGAAGCGCGCGCGCCGTACACAGCCGCGTCCATATTGTGCGCCCGCCTTGCGCCGAAATCCGACACCATTTTCCCCTCCGCCGCCCGCACAATACGCGCTGTCTTGGTCGCGACGAGCGACTGGTGATTGATCTGCGTCAGTATCGCCGTCTCCACAAGCTGCGCATCGATCAGCGGCGCGACCACGGTGACGACAGGCTCGTTGGGATACATGATCGTTCCCTCGGGAAACGCATAGATGTCACCCTGAAAATGAAATTCTTTCAGATAGTCCAGGAAAGAATCCGTAAACGTATTGAGTGAGCGCAGATACGCCACATCCTCATCAGAAAAATGCAGGTTCTCCACGTACTCCACGATCTGCTCCAAGCCCGCAAAGATGGTAAATCCTCCTCTGTCAGGATTTTTCCTGTAAAACACGTCAAACGCCACTCTTGTTTCCATATCGCCGTCATTGAAATAACCATTTGCCATGGTCAGCTCATACAAATCCATGACCATTGTCAAATTCCTTTGATCTGCCTGTTTCATCATATCGGTATGTCCTTTCTACCACATAAAACTATTGCTCTGCACTATATATTGCCTTGTCTCTATCATATGCCCTTTCTGTATCCAATAGCAAGAAAAATTTCACAAAAAACATCAAAAGTCAACTGAAACCATTGCAGCACCCAAAACATTATGCTATTATAAAAATGCAAAATAAGGTAAAAGAAAGAAAGGAGGATTGTATTATGAGAATTTCTTCTGTATCTTATTTATCCAGGTATAACCGGGATATGCTCCGTACTTCCCGTAAGCTTGCCAGTGGAAAACGGATTAATTCAGCCGCAGACGACGCAGCCGGACTTGCGATCGCAAATAAACTGAACAGCCGCGTTACCGGCACTACTGTCGGTGTCAGCAATGCGCAGACTTCTCAGAATATGCTCAACATCGCCGACGGTGCAATCGGTTCTGTGACAGACTCACTGCAGCGAATCCGTGAGCTGAGCATTCAGGCTTCCAACGGCTTGTATTCAAGCTCTGACAGAGGCGCCATCCAGGCTGAAATCGATCAGTTAAAGGAACAGATTGGCGGAATTACTTCCCAGACGAAGTTTAACGAGATGAATGTACTTGACGGCTCTATGGGCAGCTCACATGTTGCCTCCAATGCAGACGGCGGCGGAATGAATATCGATATGCCAAAGTTTTCGCTGGAAGCGCTCGGCATCGCAGACTATGATGTGACATCCGGCAATTTCGATGTCAGCGCCATTGACAAGGCCCTGGAAAAAGTCAGCTCTTCAAGAAGCTATCTTGGTGCTTCCTATAATGGGTTGGACCACACAATTAACTACAACAACTATGCAGCATACAATCTGACTGCGGCACAGAGCCGTATCGAGGATACAAATTACGCGCAAGGCTCTTCAGAGTTAAAAAAGCAGCAGATACTTGGCACTTACAGCATCATGATGCAGCGCAAGTTAATCAACAATGCAGACGGACAGGTCAGACTGCTTATGGGAATTTAGATGGATTAACACGCTTTATAAAAAAGGAACCCACGGGTTCCTTTTTTATGATTTAGAAGGACTCTTTCGCCCATCCATAAGCATATTTTACGGCCTTGTGCCACCCTCTGACCCGTTTCTCCCTGTCACCTTCCCCGATTGAAGGGTCAAATACACAATTGCCCGCCCAGTTTTTTCTGACGTCCTCTATGCCTGTCCAATATCCTACGGCAAGACCAGCCAGATAAGCGGCTCCCATGGCGGTCGTTTCGACACACTGCGGGCGGATAACCGGAACATTCACAATATCTGCCTGCGTCTGCATCAGAAAATCATTTGCACTCGCGCCCCCGTCCACCTTGAGCGCAGGAATCGCAATGTCTGAGTCCGCCTCCATCGCCGCCAGCACGTCGTTTACCTGATATGCTATGGAATCCAGTGTCGCACGGATAATATGATATTTATTGACACCGCGCGTTATTCCGACAATCGTCCCCCTTGCATACTGATCCCAATAGGGAGCGCCCAGACCCGTAAACGCCGGCACGACATAGCAGCCATTTGTGTCTGGCACCTTTCTGGCCATATACTCAGAGTCTGCCGAAGAATCAATAATTCTCAGCTCATCGCGCAGCCATTGTATCGCTGCGCCTGCCACAAAGATCGAGCCCTCCAGGGCATAATAAACTTTTCCGTCAATCCCCCACGCGATCGTTGTCACCAGCCCATTGTTGGAAAATACAGGCTTTTCACCTGTGTTCATAAGCAGGAAACAACCTGTCCCATAGGTATTTTTCGCCTCACCTGCAGTAAAACATGTCTGTCCAAACAACGCCGCCTGCTGATCCCCCGCTGCACCTGCAATGGGTATCGCTCCGCCGAGAAAGGACGGATCGGCTTCCCCATAAATACAGCTCGAAGGTTTTACAGCCGGCAGCATGGATTTGGGTATCTCCAGCTCTGCAAGTATCTCCTCGTCCCACTCCAGTGTGTTGATATTGAAGAGCATTGTGCGGGAAGCGTTGGAGTAGTCTGTGACATGAACCGCACCTTTCGTGAGTTTCCAGATCAGCCATGTCTCGACCGTTCCAAACAGGAGTTCTCCATTTTCAGCCTTCTGCCTTGCATTGGGCACGTTGTCGAGAATCCATTTCACCTTTGTCGCTGAGAAATAGGCATCGATGACAAGCCCTGTCTTTTGCTTGTACTTCTCTGTAAGTCCCTTTTCTTTTAACGCGTCGCACACCTCTGCCGTCCGTCTGCACTGCCACACAATTGCATGATACACGGGAACTCCTGTATTTTTATCCCACACAACCGCTGTCTCGCGCTGATTTGTGATACCAATTGCAGCAATATCCTTTGCGGATGCCCCAATCATATTCATCGCTTCCACCGCAACGCCCAGCTGACTCGCCCAGATCTCGTCCGCATCGTGCTCCACCCATCCCGGCTGGGGGAAATACTGTGTAAACTCTCTCTGTGCGACGCTGCACATCACACCTTTTTCATCAAATAAAATGCACCGGTTGCTGGTCGTCCCCGCATCCAATGCCATAACATATTTTGCCAATGGTCTATCTCCTTCCCTATCACACAATCGCCTTCAGGAAATGTGCGGACTGCTCGATACCTGCCAGCTGATCCAGGTCCCCGAAATGCTCGATTGACAGATATCCGCGGTAACCAGCTTCTTTGAACTTTCTGATCAACTGTGCGACAGGAATGTAGCCGCTCCCCGTCGGAACGGATTTCAGACCGCTTCCCTCACTTCCTCTGTCTTTGCAATGTACATGCACGATATAGCCTTTTAGACGCTCATATGCCTCCATCACGTTCT
Organism: uncultured Lachnospiraceae bacterium; assembly: GCA_947178035.1. Taxonomy (GTDB): domain Bacteria; phylum Bacillota; class Clostridia; order Lachnospirales; family Lachnospiraceae; genus COE1. The sequence goes on from CAMWXA010000133.1 coordinate 4,366, forward strand.
CATAGCCAAACGCAAAGTTCCCCATGTCAAATGTGCATTTCAAATCAGGTACATTTCTCATAAACCAGAGTAACTCATTCATCCGTGCACACGGCGATCGGTTGTCATCAAAATCCTCCAGTGTCACATCGATTCCAAATGGTTTTGCATATTGTGTAAGTTCTGTCAAAGCAGATTTCATTGACTGGACACACAGGCTCTGCTCCATAAATTTCTCCACAGCGAGATAATCACTGCTTACACTGTGCAGTGCTCTCGCCTCCTCCTCGTCCAGGAATCCGGGAACAATCAGAACCTGTTTCACGCCCATCCTGTGCGCCATATCGATTTGTTCCTTTCCGGCACGAATGTCAGAACTGTTTCTCAGATCATAAAATTGATAGATACTTGCCACTTCCATATAATTGTATCGAAGTGCCTCACAGATCTGGTCATAGTCAGCGCAAAGCTGATCATACGCAATATCGACTCCACGGATTCCAAAATCACTGCAGCGTCTCATGATCTGACTGCGTGAGCTGTCTCCTTTCGCCTGATTCACCGCCTGCATAATGTGATCATAAAATACCGATAACCGTATCGGATTCGCATATTCTTCCTCCAATGTGACTCTCACCGCAGTGCAGTCGAGCGGTCTTTGCTGCCTTCTCACTTCCGAACACCAATACACGGCATTGCTGATGATTCGCTGGATTTCGGGCATGTGAAAAATCGGATACTCCTCGTGTCCCGGCTGAAAATAAAAAATCCGGCCCAGACCGCGCTGAAAGGTACAGCCGCTCCGAAAAACTTCCCCGCCCGCAAACCAGCCTGTAAATACCACGTCATCCGGCTTTGGAATATCAAAGTACTCACCGTACATTTCCTCAACTGGAATGTCAAAATGCGGCGCTACCCCCTGCGCGATGGGATGATTCGGCGCTGTGACAAACAGTCTCTCGCGATCACCGTGTTTCCAGCGAAGCGTCATACTTGTCCCCATGAGCAGACTCATAATCTTCGCAAAATGTGCCGAGTGCAGCGCGATTAATCCCATTCCCCGCAGCACATGGCTCTGCACGCGCTTTGCCACCTCATCTGAAAACGCGTGGTGCGCCATGTGTCCCCAGTAAATCAACACATCTGTATCCGCAAGAACCTCTTCGGTCAGTCCGTGCTCCGGCTCCTCCAACGTGGCTGTCCGCACAAAGATAGTTTGATCTTTTTTCAGGAAATCAGCAATACACCCATGGATTCCACGCGGGTAAATCTGCCGTACTTCCTCCTGCCTCTGCTCATGCAGATTTTCATTCCATACGGTTACTTTGATCATATTTCCCCTCCTGACCCGTGAAAAGTAACTTTGTATTACTATACTATAACGTCTTCTGCAAAAGTTGTCAATTCCCACTCAATCACAGCCTTAAACAAATCCCCGTCAATCTCAATGGCAAACTTCCCGCCCTGCAGCTCCGTAAAACTCTTGGCGATTGCCAGTCCCAGTCCGCTTCCCTCGGTGTTTCGCGAGGCGTCACCGCGGACAAACCGCTCTGTCAGTTCGGTCGGATTGACGGTCAGCTCCTGTGCGGAGATATTTTTCAGCTCGATATGAATTCTTCTGGCAGAAGCCTTTTTCTCATCGTTCTTTTTGCTTTGTCCCTGACATGGTTCCTCTTTTGTGAGCACCTTCGCCTGCACATAGACGCGCGTGTTTGGCAGTGCATATTTCGTGACATTCACATACAGGTTCTCAAAAATGCGATATGTCTTCTGGCTGTCAAGCTGCAGGATAATTTTCTCCTCTGGCAGCTCAAACCGCATCTCCAGACCGTTTGCATTCATTCTGTCCTCATGCTCCAGATACACCTGTCGTATCAGATTGCAGATATCTATAGCAACAGGATCAAACTTGACATTGCCGCTGCTCGCCTTGCTGATCTCAAACAAATCCTCTATCAAAACTTTCAGCCGCAGCGACTTTCGTTCCAATGTCTGCAGATAGGACTTTTTCTGTTCGCTCGTGATATTCTCTTCTTTTAGAAGGTCAATATAGGTGATAATCGCTGTCAGCGGCGTTTTTAAGTCATGTGACACATTTGTAATCAGCTCTGTCTTCATGTGCTGGCTCTTGACTTCCTCCTCAACCGCAGTCCGGAATCCACCCTGTATCTGGCATAACTCCTCCTTATAGCTCTCAAATATCCCGAAATCGCCCTCAAAAGTATTGTCAAATTTTCCTTTTGCAATCGCATTCGTGGCCTGCATCAAATTCCTGTATTGTGACTGCACTTTGCTGATATGGCGTTTCAGTATAAAATAAAGCACGATGGAATAACCGATCATAATAAAAATACCATATCCCCAAAAACAGCAGATTAGTGACACGATGAACAGCTGCAGGATAATCAGTCTCTTTAATGGCTTTGTCAAATCCTTTCCCAAGTCCATGCCCGCTATTGTATCTTTCCATCTGGCGCGCATTCTCCTGATAAAACTTTTGAACATCCCCCAGTATCGATACAGCAGACTTCTCTTTTTGATAAAAGTACGCAGTCCGCAAAAAATATCGCGAATGCTCAACAGACACCAATACCAGACACTAAATATCAGAAACATTGCAGCAAACATCACCAGAAAGTTTATCTGCACGGTTATGAAATAAACCTCATTTACCAAGTAAACAAATGACCCGACTATCGAATAAAGAAAAACTGACAGCAGCCACTGAACCGCCCATATCAGCTCCGCACAATGCCTTGTGCCCGCCGTATCTACCATACACTGCGGCCGATAGCGCGAGAGGAATCCAAAGAGGATCGTGATAACCGCAAGAATCAGCAGATACCATCCCCCCACTCCGGTGATGTAATATATCCTCTCCTTGTTGTAGGTGCCAATATAGTGGCTGAAAAACGCTCTCCCATTATCATCATAAAAATAAATTGGAAACTGGCTGAAATTTTCCATCTGTTCCCGTGTCATGGCATAAATAAAAATCGCATTCTGCGGATTTTTTTGTGTGACGGTCATCTTGCTATGCGCCACTCCATAGTCGTCTGTCAGTATATAATGTGTCACTTTCTGCCGCTCGTTGAGCAGCAGGGAACCTGTACTGTTTGCTACAATCTGCGCATTTTTTAAGAACTGTTCCGAATCCCTGCTGCTGACGCGCATGTCAGATATATTACCGTTTTGGTCATAATCTACGATTAAATAATAAACATATCCCTCATTGTCCTCCCCATCCTTTAGCAGCTCGATATCCCTCGTTGTATTTTTCAGCACTGTCTGCGTATTCTCGTCAATCACACAGTAATCCAGTTTCATACCAAGCTCAGACGTGTATAGTCCGTCCGTCTGCTGGAGATTGTTATGCAGCTCTGAAATATATTCTGTCCTCAGCTGCTCACTGTTCCCTTCATAGCCATACTCGGTTCCATAGTAATTATCCATATGTACCTCTGCTATTGACTCCTCCTCAAACGAGAGGTACAAATCCTCTGCGCTGTCACTATTCCCACTTTTTTCCATCACCTCAGGATACAGTACATAGTTCCACTGCAGCAGGACTTCGATAAAAAGACTGCTCTCAAAATCACTTTCATGCTGCTCAAAATAACTGTCCACATAGTATTTGCAGTTTGTCGCAATCAGCGCAAAGCACGCCGCTGCCAGTGCCACGATCACGACCGCTGGGCGCAGCGCCCTTTTATTGTTTTTCAATCTTGTATCCAACACCCCACACCACCTTTAAATATTTTGGGTCATTCGGGTTGATCTCAATCTTTTCCCGAATCTTTCTGACATGCACCATAATTGTATTGGTATTGATTGCCTGCTCATTCCACACGCGCTCGTAAATCTCGTCAGCGCTGAACACTCTGCCCGGATTTTTCATCAACAACAGTAAAATCTTGAATTCGATCGGTGTCAGCTTGACTGGGTTTCCGTCCACTGCCACTTCCACAGTATCTTCGTTCAACTCGAGACCGCCAATCACGTGAATCCGGTCGTGATTTTCCTGTTCGGTCACCGCGTCAAGATACCGCTGGTAACGGCGCAGGTGCGAATTTACCCGCGCGAGCAGTTCCATCGTCGTAAAGGGTTTGGTCACATAATCGTCCGCCCCCATATTCAGTCCCATAATCTTGTCGACCTCCTCCGACTTTGCCGACAGCATGATGACTGGAAACTCATATCCCTTCTCGCGCACCTTCATCATCATTGTGATACCATCCATCCGCGGCATCATGATATCGACGATGGCGAGGTGAAATTTCTCCGCCTCAATCTTTTGCAGTCCCTCAAGGCCGTCTGCCGCCTGTGATACGCTGTAGCCCTGATTTTTCAGGTAAATCTCAATTCCTTCCCGGATTTCTTTATCGTCCTCAACAATCAAAATGCGATATGTTTCCATGTTCGTTCCCCTTTAAATAAAATATTCCATAGTTACAGTATACCACTAATTTTCTGTAATAGGAAATTTTCGGTGAATACCGCGTCAGTATATTCATGTGATGCAATTGCCGTCTTATAGTGTTCCACCGCAAGTCTGGCAATATCCGCCGCCTGATATTTGCGCGCGGTATTCAATGCGCCCTGTTTCAGATGGCCGTGCGGACTCTGCAGCACCTTATCCAGCATCTCTCCAAACGCTGCTTCTGACGCATCTGTCGTAAATCCATTCACACCGTCGACAACGATATCGCTCACACCCGTTGCCCGCACAGCCAGAACCGGAGTTCCGGCTGCCATCGCCTCAAGCAGCACAATCCCCTGTGTCTCTGAGCGTGAAGAAAACAGAAATAAATCCGCGGCCCGACAATAGTTTTTGATTTCCCCATTTGGCACGCGCCCTGCAAAAAAGATTTCTTTTTCCAGATCAAGCCTGACTGCCAGCTTCCGCAAATGCTTCTCTTCTGGCCCTTCTCCCACCAGTGCAAGACGAAAATCCGATTTGCAGTGTGCCTTTTTCCTGGCTGCCAGCACCTGAAACAGGAACTCCAGATTTTTCTCCCTGGCAAGCCGCGCTACAGTGCAGAACAAATACTTCACATTTTTATCATTTTCTCCAAGAAGTCTACTGCGGAGTGCCAGCGCTGCATTCTCATCTGCGAAAAAGCTGTCGTCGGAAATGCCCGTCGGGAGCACGCGGACTGGTATTTGACATCCAATCTGATACAGGTAATCCTGCATCAGTGGTGTCGGCACACAGACCAAATCACAGAATTTCATAAAGTTTTTCATATAAAAAGGCACTGCGCCCTGAAAGCAGGACGCTTTGATGTAGTGCAGATACTGTTCATATCTCGTATGATAAGTCAGTACAAGCGGGACATGATACTTCCGCGCCAGATAGACAGCTGTCCACCCAATCATCATAGGGTGGTGCACATGAATCACATCAAAATCCCCCTTCACAAATTCCCGCTCGATTCTCCTGTCAAAATTGTTTGGAACGGATGCGCCGTTGACAATCCCTTTGATCAGCGAGCGGTATCTTATGATATTGCAGTCGTCCACTTGTTCCTGATACGTGGGCGCAAAGATGGTAACCGTGTGCCCTTCCCTGCGCAGCCCGTCGCTCAGACGCTGTATGGA
>CAMWXA010000134.1 GCA_947178035.1 uncultured Lachnospiraceae bacterium
CTCTCCAAATAATAGTGTTGGAAAAGACACTTTTTCATTCATGCGTTTATTCTGGGTATAAATTGATAAAAGGAAAAAAGCAAAAAATTTCCAGTTATCTCCCATATCTTCCTATATGTACGACTTTATAGGGATTCCTGAATTTACTTGATGCAGATAGATATGACGAAAAACCGCCGGCCGCTGCTGCGACATATGCAACAGCAAGGCGCCAAGTCCATAGTTTCATGTTTGCCATACCTGCCAGCATCATTGAAATGTACGTTTTTGCTGCCATCCACACACTCATGTCTCTCTCAGTCATAAATGCCACCACAAAGCCGGCATTATATCCTACAAACACAGTCAAAACCACAATCACAGCAATCACAATTTTTGTGGCCCTGCATGGTCTTCCGCCCATGCAGACACCGATGCTGGCCGGAAATGTTCCCGCCATAAGTCCGGATAAGAGAAGTGTGCCAACGTTATCTATATATGTATATGAGGACAATAATGCCATGAAAATAAATCCTAATGCAGCACCAATTACCGTGCCAATAATTCCCTTTACAACATTTGCCGAAGAAGCTTTTACTGATGGCATATTCTGCCAAATTGAAGCAGCAATACGCTCTTCACACTGCGGGCACAAATGCCTGTATTCATTTCTCGTCTGCAGGATTTCTGTATGTACTGAATATTTGCAGCTCTCGCAGCAGGGAATATATCCCCTTTCCTGCAGAAACGATATCAAAACACTTAATATGCACTCAACATTTTGCTGTGCCGTATTCAGATCAAAAGTATTTGTGCTCAATGCAGTAATCCGGCTGTCTCGCTGCCCTACCGATGTGAGCATGGGCACTCTGCTTTTTAGTAGATTTTCTTCCATATTTCCTATTGGCGGGAAAAATGAACTCACCGCAGAAGTGGTAATTGTAAACATCAGTGGTGTCAACGCATTTGATGCATAGATCAAAAAAGGATATCCACTCCGTTCCCCATAGATTACTTTGTTCTCCATATCATAATTTAGTCCCCATACATATGCCATATGCTGATATTGTTCGTCATTAATACGTGTCCTTCCCATTGTTATGGCTCCTCTCATTTTTGGATTTTATCTATATAGGTGTGGCAAACTTATGTTCATACTGTATCTTACCATTTTTACCGAAATCCGTCAACAAATATTTTCATACTTACTTCCCATGCCGCCATCAGCGGCACAAACAATCCGTGAGAAGAATGCCGCCTGCTTTTGGCATTCTTCAGTGTGTAATTTAGAAATTCTTAGCGGGCGTACTTTGACCGCTTAGAATTTCTTTACACACTTGTGACATTATCCTTAAGAAAATCATATATAAAAAGAGCATTTTGAATTACTTCTCCGACCAAAATGCTCTCAACAGATACTTCATTATTCTTTTCAAATATTCTGCTGGTTCTTAGACTCAAAATCTTCAATATATTGAATAATCAGTTTCACCGTTCCGTCCACGCCAAGGATACTGCTGTTAATCGAAAGGTCATAACTGTCTGAGCGTCCCCATTTCTTGGTGGAATAGTAATTGTAATAACTCTGACGCTGTCTGTCCTTCTTAACCATCATCTCGCGTGCCTTATCTGCATCAATCTCATACTTCTTCATGATGCGCTCAACCTTTGCATCCTCATTTGCATGGATAAAGAGATGCAGGCAGTTTTTATATTCCTGCAATGCATAATCTGCACAGCGCCCTACAATGACACAGGGCTCCTCCTCTGCAATCTTCTTGATCGTGTCAAACTGTGCCATGAAAACTTTATGGCTGATTGGCATATCCACAAACGAGGAAGAATTGTAGCCAAATGTGTATGTATCCATAACAAGATTGTAAAGAAAAGAATTGGTTGGACGCTCGTCATGATTTCTGAGCATTTCCTCACAGAACCCACTCTCCTTCGCCGCCCTCGAAAGCAGCTCTTTATCAAAGCATTGAATTCCATAATGCCTGGCAAGCTTCTCGCCAATCTCATGTCCTCCAGATCCAAACTGACGACCGATTGTAATGATCGTATTCATAATAACCCCTCCATTCTGACTGTCCTATTAATATTATTATATCCTGTATACGTCAAAAATTCAATCACTTTATGTTCCCCGAATTACTTTCAAAAGCTTTTCAAAATAATCTGGCAAAGGCGCTTCAAACTCGATATATTCCCCACTTCCTGGGTGGACAAATCCTATTGTCATCGCATGGAGAACCTGTCCCTCTAGATGAAAAGGGGCTTTTCGGCTTGTATATACAGTATCCCCCAGCAGCGGATGACCAATACTCGCCATATGGACCCTGATCTGGTGCGTCCTGCCGGTCTCCAGCTGACATTCAATATATGTATATTGGTCAAACTGTTCCAACACCTTGTAGTGAGTCACAGCACGCTTGCCATTTTTCTCATTGACTGCCATTCTTTTGCGGTCAGTGGGATGACGCCCAATTGGTGCATTCACAGTTCCCTGCTCATTCTTCATGACCCCGTAAACGATAGCCCTGTACTTTCTGGTAATATCGTGTGTCTTGAGCAGTTCTGCAATCGCATTGTGCGCTTCGTCATTTTTACAGACAATGATAGAGCCAGTGGTATCTTTATCAATTCTATGGACAATTCCCGGACGCATAACCCCATTAATGCCAGAAAGCTCGCCTTTGCAGTGATACATAACAGCATTGACAAGCGTTCCTTCATAGTGTCCTGGCGCTGGATGCACTACCATGTTTTTGGGTTTATTTACAATCAGAAAATCTGCATCTTCATACAATATATCCAGAGGAATATCCTGTGCCGGAATGTCTGGCTCTACGGATTCAGGTATGATAAACTTTACCTGATCATCGACCTTTACCTTATAATTTGCCTTAATCAGGGAATCATTTACAAATACATTGCCGTCTTTTATCACCTTCTGTATATAACTTCGTGACAAATTTCCCATATAATTATAAATACACTTGTCAATCCGTTCATCTTCCATCTCAGGCAAAATTTCAAAAACAACTTCATTCATAACACTACCACTTATTTTATATCCCGGAATTTTTTTGTCCGAAATGTCAAAAATTCCAAATCAGATTCCTTGTACACAAACAAAAGCAAAATTACCAGATAAATGGAAGAAAGCGTCACATAGATATCTGCTACATTAAAGATTGGAAAATTGATCAGACTGAAATATAGAAAATCAATCACATAATCATATTTTATCCTGTCAATCAAATTTCCAACCGCCCCGCTCGCAATAAAGATAAGTGTGATGTGCAGTTTCGTATACATCTTTTGATAAGGTGTCTTGATCAGGACATACACAATGACCGCAAGGATAATGACCGCGATCAGCACAAAAAATATCTTTTGCCCTTGAAGCATGCCGAATGCAGCACCGCGATTTTCAAGATAGTGCAGTTCAAACACACCATCCCAAACCACCCATGGTTTTTGATTCATAAGTTTTGTAACTGCAAAATTTTTTGTTGTCTGATCGACCGATATCAGCAGAAGCACTAACAATACATCGACTGCCAATCGTATTTTCTTCTTATTCATATCCTATTCGTCCCAATCCTCGTCAGTAAAATAGATTTCATTAATTCCAGCGATTATCTCTTCTTTTGTAACAGTGGTGTCAATCATCGCTTTTCCTACTTTTTTCAATAGAATAAATTTAATCTTATCTCCCTCTACCTTTTTGTCAGAGGTCGTCAACTCATAGATTTCTTCTGGATTGATATCTTCTATTGAAATTGGCAAATTAAAGGGCACAAACATATCTCGAATCTCGTAATACTCATCCTTGGAAATTAATTCTCTTTTCCACGAAATATATGAAGCCGCAACACACCCAAGAGCAACACATTCTCCATGCATCAACGCAAAGTTTTTTGCCTTTTCAATTGCATGGCCAATCGTATGACCAAAGTTCAAAATTGCGCGCTCTCCCTTTTCAGTCGGATCTTTCTCCACCACAATCTTCTTGCAGGTACAGCTTTTATATACCATATCCTCCAGCGTATCAAGATTTCTGTCGTGAATCTCATACATATTCTCTATAATCCACTCATAAAACGGCGCACTCTTGATCAGACCGTGTTTTAATACTTCTCCCATTCCAGAATAGTACTGCTTGTCATCAAGCGTCTTGAGTGTCGATACATTCATATATACAAGCTTAGGCATATAAAAAGCGCCTACCATGTTCTTATACTGGTCTAAATCCACGCCCGTCTTGCCTCCGATACTGCTGTCTACCTGTGCTAACAGCGTTGTCGGTATCTGTACGAAATCAACACCTCTTAAATAAGTGGCTGCTGCAAATCCCGTTATATCTCCTACCACGCCGCCGCCAAGCGCCAAAAGCATATCTTTGCGTCCAAATTTATTCTGCATCAAAAATTGATAAATATTCTTTACAGTATCTAAATTTTTGCTCTGCTCTCCATTGGGAAAAGCATAGACAACAATTTCCTTGCAGCAGTCCTGCAGAACCTCACATACCTCATCCGCATAAAAGCCTTTCACTCTCGAATCTGTGATAATGCATAACTTCTTCTCACGAATATCAAATATTTCCAGTTCCTTAGCCAAATTCTGAAAATCCTGTTCATATACAATATCATAGTTTGGTTTATTATTTAGATTAATTGTTAATCTCTGTGACATGTTATCCTCCAACTTAATGTAAAGTAAAAAATCGAGTGCAGCGCACTCGATTTCAAAAAGCTTCGCTTTTTGCCTAAATGATGCACTCGGGAAGCCTCTCCTTCATTATCCCCATATCAAATCTTAAATTACACCGCGCGAGATCGGAACATCAAATGTTCCTGACAAAATCTCCTGAAAATCCCCCGATATATCGACAGAAGCAGGCGTGATGATAAATATGTAGTTAGAAATTTTCTGAAGATTGCCATTAATCGCATAAGTAGAGCCAGATGCAAAATCAATGATTCTCTGTGCAATTGAGACATCAAGTCCCTCTAAGTTCAATACAACTGTGCGATTCGCAAGAAGTGTCTCTGTAATCTCTCTTGCATCTTCTATGCTATTAGGTCTGATCACGCATACCTCCATGCCATTTCCAGGTGCACGTTTGACAGCTCTAATAGGAGTTACTTTCTGTGACTGTTTCCTCGGCTTCTCTATCGGTTCATCATAATCATCTTCTTCCTCATGGACGATTCTCATTGGTTTTCTGACTGTATTTGCTACGATCTCGCCTTCATCATAGAAATCGTCCTCATCATCATAGTCATCTTCTTCACTGTTCAAATGCAATGCGTCTAAAAACTTGTCCATTACTCCCATAGTTACATCCCTTTCTCTACGGCATACTGCCTTACTCCGAAGATACCGGTTCCTACTCTGACACAGGTAGCCCCCTCTGACACCGCTACTGCGTAGTCACCTGTCATACCCATAGATAAAATTTCCATAATTATATTATCAATGTTTTTGTCCATAATGTCAACCGCTATTTTCTTTAATTTGCTAAAAAGTGGTCTATTTTTTTCAGCATTTTCTACAAAAGGTGCTATTGTCATTAAGCCTTTTACTCGAATATTGGGTAATTTTGCAATATCCTGCACAAGCTGTATCGCTTCCTCGCATGTTGTTCCAAACTTTGTCTCTTCATTTGCCACATTGACTTCCACTAAAATATTCACGCATACGTTTTTCTTGACAGCTTCCTTACTGATTTCCTCTGCCAGCCGCAAAGAGTCCACGCTGTGTATCAGATAAACCTTATCTACAATATATTTTACCTTGTTTCTCTGAAGATGTCCAATCATATGCCATCTGATATCTTTCGGCAAAGCTTCATACTTTTCAAGAAGCTCCTGAACTTTATTTTCACCGAAATCCCGGCAGCCACAATCATATGCTTCTCTGAGCATTTCCACAGGCTTGGTCTTGCTGACTGCGATCAATGTCACATCCTCTGGCCGCCTTCCGGCCTTCTGACACTCTGTTGCAATCACATCTTGTACCACTTTAATATTTTCTTCTATTGATACACCTTCCATAAAAACCCCCAATTAATTATATATAAAATCATTATTATTTACACTCGACGCATCTAGGACGATTCGGTCATACACGGTGAGACCATACTGGGTGTTTGAGCTGACAATCGCATACTCATCATTTTGATCCAATATTGTGATCTGCTTAAAATCTGCATAGCCCTTATTCATGTTGTAAACCCCTGTCAGTGTTCCTGACTTGCTGATCGCCATTTTCTCCGTAGAATCCATCTTACAGATATAATCGCCAACTTTTAAATCTGTGTTATCGACATAAAACTCCTCCTCGTTAGAGCTATATACAGTCGTCTCTATAAATTCATTTACCAAATTGCCATTTTCATCAGCCTTCTCCTTCAAGACTCCATAATTTCCATTGGATCCGCCCTTCGTCATATAATCTGCTGGAATGATAAAAAATTCTTTCTCGGCAATCGCAGAAACTGGTATTTTTAATCCCTGTTTATCACTTCCGACAAGCTCGATATCGACAAAGCGATCTGTGCAGAAAGAGACACAAGAATTGTTAAAAATCAACTCTGCATAATCGCCATCTGCAAGATGATGAATGACCACTTGCCCCCAGGAACTTTGCTGTGTCTTGATAAACTTTACCTCAACATATTCCGCCTCCTCGAGTTCTGCTGCCCGGTCCGCCTCAACTGGTATTATCAGAGACCAATTCTCATCTGTCACCAGTTTTCCGACAACAGCATTTTTTTCTATTAAGTCATTATTATTTACTCTGGTTTTCTCATATTTTGACTGGTCATATATCTCAGACGTAATCTGTTCCGGTGTCAATGTCTCATAGCCATCTGTACTATATACAATATAACCCGTTTTGCCCGCTGTACACAGAGCAACCACTCCTCCTAAGTTGGATTGATTCAGCGTCTCCAGACTCTCATACATACTGACATTCACCAGTTTCATGACAGCACCTTCAATACTATATTTAAAGTCATACACGCTACTGAAATCCTTGCTGTCAAATCCCCTGTCATACTGTATCACTTCCGAGCGAAACTCTTTCAGCTCATCATCCGTGTATGCTGCATCGCCCATATCACCTGCATTCAATAAAGAGGACAGCTTTCCGCTTTCATCAACAGAATACACAGTGTCCCTCGAAGACACGCGCTCGCCTTCCCTGACAAAATAATTAATAAAACCTGTATATGAGGACTGCAAAAGTTCTTCCTGACGTATTGCAATTCCTGTATACGTCTTTGATACAAATAAGGAACCCATTTGAATCTCATAACCTTGAATCGGTTCCATCTTCATATATGTGATGATAACGGCTATAATGTAAACTGTCATCGCACCAAATATCGCAAGCTCTATTCGGTTCATGGTTCTACCTGATTTATTCAATTGTTTTCTATGTACCTGACGTCTTTCAGATGCCACTAAAATAATTCTCCTTACAAAAAAGCCCCGGTAAATCTCCCGAGGCTTCCTATTCAATTCAATATATAATTCGTTTCAATACTACAGAGCCACAAGTACCTTTGCCTTTAAATTCTCTGACAGCTCCGACTCATCCAACGAAATACTTGCAATCACCTTAAATCCGTATGTATCACTAATGGAATCCAGCTTATTAATTACTTCTTCTACCTGATCTGTTCCCTCGAGACAGGAAATCTTTAAAAATCCATCAAAGTAAATCTGCTCCAGATCATGATCCTGGGAAACGATGCCACGAATGAAGCCAACAAATTCGTCTGCATTGGCCACTCCATAATCTCTCACATTGATAAGTCTTACCTTGTTATTCAGCTCATACATATGATCATTGCCTTTGTCAAGATATACAATGTTTCCAGATGCATTGGCCACCTCTTTGTTGACCATATCCAGAATAACTTTTGTCTTGCCTTTTCCTTTTTTTCCAACAATAAGCTGCACCATAAGCAATACCTCCTAAAATTCATATCATTAATGTAATTGAATAAATCCATTAATCTAATTATAGATGAATCGAAAAGAAAATACAACTCTAACTTACAATATTGATGAAAAAATATGATGCATGACATTACTGCTTATGCCCTTTCTGATTCTGGCACAATTTTGTTGGAATACCATCATTTAATTTCACTTAATAGATCTGTCATCTCTGTGTACATTGTTGTTCTGTCGTTTGATTGCAAAATAATGGAAATATACGGATTTCCTGAATGATCCCGTGCATACAAAACCAGACAGTTTCCAGCTGCATTTGTTGTTCCAGTCTTTCCGCCAATCACAGTCACATTATTCGGCGAAGAGATCTCACCTTTGATATATGCATTTGAGTTTGCCACATCAATAAATTTGTCATTACCATTTGCATCATGATATACCGAAGTATATGTTGGTGTTTGAATAATCTCCACAATCTTCTCATATTTTACGGCTTCATTACAAATCAGATATAAGTCATATGCTGTCGTATAATGATTGGGGTCTGTCAGTCCATGTGGATTGACGAAATGACTGTTTGTTGCGCCAAGACTGTTTGCCGTATCATTCATCAGCTTTGCAAATTCATCAACACTCCCACTGATGTGCTCCGCAATCATAATGGCCACATCGTTTGATGATTTCAACAGTAACGTATAAAGTGCCTGATCCATCGTCATCGTATCTCCTGCTGAAAGACCGAGTTTTACAGCACCCGATTCACTTATGTATACATTTTCTGTCGCAGTGAGCATATCATCTTGATTTCCATATTTCAAAGCGCACAATGCTGTCAAAATTTTGGTTAGACTTGCCGGATTTAACTTCTCATGTACATTTTTTGCATAAATTACCTGTCCTGAGGAAAGAGCAAACAGCCCTGCCGCTGTCGCCTGAGACATATCTACATCTGTGTCTGCCGTGACATCACCTGCTGTGACACATAGCCCTGACGCAAACGTATCGATTGTCTTTCCCTGTGCATGGGACGTGACAGAAAAACTTGAATTATTTCTGTTTCTTTCGTATGCAAAAGTATATTCCTTTGCCCCACAGCCTGTGAGACTCGATGTCAGAACAAAGGAAGTCAAGATAACGCTTAATATCCTACAAAATCTATTTATACATTTCACGCCAGTCCAAATCTCCTCTGTCCAATGACCTGATCAACAATTCTGCTGATGCGAGGTTTGTCGCTAATGGTATATTGTGAATATCACAAAGCTTCACAGCATTATTCACATCCGGTTCATGGGATTTTGAGTTCAACGGATCTCTCAAAAATATTACAAGATCCATCTGGTTGTGTTCAATCTGTGCACAGATCTGCTGTTCTCCACCCAGATGTCCTGCCAAATATTTATGAATATTGAGATTGGTTACCTCCTCTATTAATCTGCCTGTCGTCCCTGTAGCATACAGCTCATTTTTGCTTAAAATACCTCTGTAAGCAATACAAAAATTCTGCATTAATTTTTTCTTTCCGTCATGCGCGATTAACGCAATATTCATAGTCTATGCACCTTCCTTTGTCAATTATTTGTCTAAAGATATTTTAACCCTTTTGCAGTTAAAAATCTATATTTTTATCATTTAATTCAAAAAAATTTAACACTTTCATCCAGCTTTGTGCAATTTGACTAATTTTTAGCCTAATTATTGTATTTTCTTACGCATTGTAATCTCACATTTAGTACAATTCCCATTCCGATATACAAACTTACCAGTGATGTGAGGCCAGAACTCACAAACGGAAGCGGCACACCTGTATTAGGAATGAGTCCTGTGGCCACTGCTATATTGACAAAGCTTTGTCCTCCGACAAGCGTCGCCATTCCAGTCGCGATACAAGTTCCTGCCAAATCTTTCGCCTTCCTTGCAACATTCAGACATTCCAATGT
>CAMWXA010000135.1 GCA_947178035.1 uncultured Lachnospiraceae bacterium
GTTGCCTGTTATGCTGTCGGCTCTCGTTCTGAAGCTCCCTCTCAAGGTTCTTTTTGTTGCAACTGATAACTTCGGCATAAGCTAATTCCAAGCTCAGCCTTTGGCTGAGCTTGCGGTCTTGATCTGCTCTTTGCCAATACTGTCATATTCGGATTGTAAAGACTGTATCTCGGCTTTCCACTGTTTCGGCGTTATCTTCTTGCCATTCTGTAAAAGGCTCTGCATACGCTTCTTTAATTCGGGGTACTTCGATAAGCTGTCTTTATGCTCTTTATCAAATTTCATTTATGCAAATCCTTTTAGTGACTGGCTTTCCTTATAGGCGGCTTGGATTGGCGCAAAGAGGGCTTTCTTTGGTAAAGACACTCTGATGCGCATTGGAGTGTGTCTTGCTATGGATATATTTGTCTGTGGTGCAGTAATAGTCCAAAATCTGCTGTTCCTGCTTTTTGTTCATGGTCTTTGCCCTCCTGTGATATGGATTGATATGGTTGATTGGTTTCGGTGCTGATATATAGTTTTCTTCTGTTTATTGTGGGAAGATTGGCTTGCGGAATATTCTTGTTGAGTATTTCTCCACTTCGGGAAATAGTGGTTTATTTCATACGGTAATTACCGCATGAAATAAGACTATAACCGTTGCTGTCATAGCCTTTTAAGGATTGAGGAAGTCCCTTTATTATTTGTATTTGTTTGTCGCCCCCTACGCACTATCCAACATCCGCAGGGTAGCAGGCAAGTATGCAGGCGATCTTGTGATTGATGTCAGAGACGGGAAATTCTGTCTCAGTGTGATGCTGATGATGGATATGAAGGTTCCTTATACAAACGGAATTTGCTTTTAGGTTATTCAAGCAGGTTAGGAGCATGAACATCCCCGACAAAATAGAACCCCTGACCTGAAAACAATAAACCACATCCGAAAACGCCATGGTTCCATTATGAATCAATCTGTATCCTATGAGCAGAATCACAAGATATCCCCCAATCCCAAATAGACGCATACTCACATCGCTCACAGCTTTTCTCATATGCATTTTCAGATTGATTTTCATAAGTCTTCTGCTGGTTTCAGCACAGTTTCTCATCAGCAGCTCACTGGCGTCATATAACAGGATAGTATCTGCGTCTGTGAGTAACGGCCTGATTGCGGATGTATTGTCAGCCATGGCATTTTGAGCTTCTTCTTTTAATTTTGGAATGGATTTCAGCACGATTTTATCATTCATGACGACTTGAGGAATCGCAAATATCCATGTTATTCCCAGAAAAAGCAAACTGCTTTTCAACATCAAAAGGCAGGACAACATTGTATTTATGACAGCGACTACCAGATGGGGAATATTCAGCGGACCGTTCATCATTGTAAAGGCCGCCTGTATATCACTGTTTAATCTTGTAATCCATTCCCCGCTAAACCGGCCGTCTATCCGCTTAAGCGGCAAACTTAAGATTTTTTCAAACATCTTTTTCTGGAGCCAGATTTCTATCTTAGCAGAAAATGCTGCATATTCCGCCCATATGATTCCATTATAGACAAATAGCATTGCACATAGCAAGCCATATACTACACATAGTTTCAAAAATGCGCCGGAATTATCCGTTTCCAGGCAGACAAAAACTGATTTCATCAAGTTTGCCAGCATCCAGGTCCTGAAAGCATCGAACGGGGAACGCAGCAGGAGTAAAATAATGTATTGACGCCAGATGCCCATTCGCCTGACTAACTGAATCAAATCACCCACGAACCATCTTTCCTCCCTCCATGCGATAAATGGTATAGCTATCGTCCAAAGTCTCCTGATGGTGCGTAACATGGATCACTGTCCTGCCATCCGTCAATTTACTTAAGGCATCCAGAACGGAATGTCCGGTGTCCTGATCCAGGGCCGAGACCGGCTCATCCAGCAAAATGACCGGAGCATTCTTGCAAAGTGCTCTGGCGATCTGGATTCTCTGCGCCTGCCCGCCTGACACCTGATTTCCCCGTTCGCCCACCTTGGTATCCAACCCGTTCGGAAGATTCTCAATCCATTTCGCGAGACTTGCATTTTGGCAGGCTGCCCATACAATTTCATCCGAAATATTATGACCGCAGGTAATATTATCCCTTATGGACAGAGGAAAAAGGCTGTTGTTCTGCATAACAAGCGCTATCTGCCTTCTGATTTTCTCAGGGAGATGCTCTCCTGCTATGACAGCCGTCCCGCTGTCAGGCTTATAAAGACCGGCAAGGATTTTCAATAAAGTGCTCTTGCCGCATCCGCTGTCCCCGACAATTCCGATGTGCTCGCCGGGCTGTGCTCTAAGCGACAAATCTTTTATCACCGCACGATTCTCATAGGAAAAGGAAATATTTTCTAAGTAAACAGCGTATTGAACCATATTTTTTCCTCCAATCTGTCAACAGACGCGCTAAATCGCCGGAAACCAGCATAGATACCTGGCATATTCTGTAAAAATCCAGAAACATTTCCCGATAGATTGATAAAGATATAAAAAATCCCCATGCTGATTTCTCCATGAATCACCATAACCCCGCCAAATCCAAGCAACAGCAAAAGCGGTACAAAGGAGAGCACGCCCGAAAGCGACATCAGTCTGGCAGAAATCCGTTCTTTCCTGATATTGGAATCTCCCCATGCAGAAAGATTTTCCATCATAGTGCCCTTTATCAGCTGATATGCGTCATAAATTTGAATCATCGGAAACAATTCCAAAATCGTATCCGCCAACCCGTTGATTTTTTTCCTGCTGTTTTGGCATTGCTGTGTATAGTTTTTAATCATCTTACTCGAAAAAGAACAATAAAAAATCAGCGGAATCACTGGGACGATGGAAAGCACAGCCAGGTTAAAATGCTGACAAAGCAGGAAGATAACAGTGACAGCAAACGTACCGGACTGCTTCATCAATGAAAATAGATTTTCACTCAAATAATCAGAAATCTCTTTTAACTCATTCTGCATTGCGGACTGCTCTTCTCCAACATTAAGCTTTGAGAGCGCTTGAATGTCACTTTGTAAATAAGATTTGGCATATCCCATCCGCATTTCATGTGCAAAAGTTTCGCAGGTCCATGAGGACAGATACGATGATAAAAACTCACTGAATGTGTGCATAAGGACAATCAATATTCCGATTGCACCTAATTTACCCATTTCGTTCTTTAAATAAAAAAGGTCTGCATTTTCAAGCACGTCTAACAGCTTCGCTAAGAATTTGTTCCAGCACAGATTTAAAAGGACAGACAGAAACGTGAAGAGAACTGCTGCCAGAAATAGGATTTTGTGTAATTGAATTAACTGTTTTAAAATTTTCATAAAATCTCCATGCCGCCTTTTGGGTATTGGAGCTGCCGCAAAATGATGCGATGTGTCCAATATGTTTGAAGCATTTATACAAACAACAATATATACTGGCGGTCGAAAAGACTGACCGCTCAGTATAAAGTTATGCACACAGCCGCATAAGGAAATATGCCGCTTCGCGGCTGCGGCTGGCGCAATACTCACGGCAGATTTCATCTGTCGTGAGTATATATATGACAACTTGCTTTTCCGACAGCTCACATATAGCATAAGCTATGCCCCTGGGGCAAGGTCAAGCAGGAAAAACAAGTTCTTGTTCCACATATCATATTTCCTTCACAACAATAAAAAGCTGTTCCACAACATGGCGGTTTAGAAAGAAAAGGAAATTTCCGAAAAGATATTTGAGTACATATAATTTAACGGCTCAAATTTCGAAAGGAGATGAAACGATGATGACCATAAGCAATGGAAACGGAGTGTCCAACAATGTGCAGTCAGTGCGTGCAAACATGAATATGCAGTCGGATTCTGTCAGTAAGGGGATTCAGGATCAGATCGCGAACGCGCAGAAACAGCTGCAGGAGCTTGGCGCAAACAAGGACATGACACCGGATGAAAAAATGAAGCGGAGGCAGGAAATCCAGCAGGAGATCAACAATCTCAACCAACAGCTGAGACAGCACCAGATTGAGAAGCGGAAAGAGCAGCAGGCTAAAAACGCACCAAAAAAGGAGGAGAACAGTAACAGTCAGAAAGAAAACACGCCGGAACAGAAAGCTGGGCTTTCGACGGCGAGTATGCAGGCAATGATCTCTGCGGATTCTTCCATGAAGCAGGCAAAGGTGCAGGGCAGTGTCGCGACACAGATGGAAGACAGGGCAGGCGTCCTCAAGATCGAGATCAAACTGGACGGAGGCCGAGGCGGCGATACAGCGTCAAAGGAGGCAGAACTTGCAGAGGTGGAACAGAAAGCAGAGAATGCCACAAACGCACAGCTTAACACGCTCGCCGAGGCAAACCAGACGATGACAGAAGCCGCAAAAGCAGAGCAGACCGACAACAAAACGGACAGCGAAAACAAGACTGGAAAGACTGAACAGACTGCTGATGATAAGCAGCAGACCGGGGAAGTATCCCAAACGGAGACAGAAGAGAACAATGTCGGGACAGACATCCAAAATCCGGAAGCACTTGCTTCCAATGAAAATGCAGAGGCGGAAACGCGCGCTGTGTCACAGAAACATATTGATATACGCTTATAATGATATGCTGTCATTGCTCCTGGGTCTCTGCTTGTATGATTTTATATAATTATACAGATAGAGACGGTTCTTTCTGATGTTTGGGTAACTTCGTTATTCCCGTTTAGCTCTGCCAACCAATTTATTGGCATAAAGCAAATTTAGGAATATGAGGATACTCAAAGTACAGAAAGAATCATATAGACTCGGGTGCATATTTATGTACAAATCTTAAAATTGTTTATGATATCCAGAAACTGCACACCCCAGAAAGTCAGTTCGCACCAGAGTGCAGTGTCCGTTTTATGGTCTGGTTCAAGCGCGACTTCGCTGTATGGACCTGGGTATTTTAAACCAGCTCTGTAGCGCTGTTTTTTATAAGAGCTCTCGAAATCAATTTTCAGATATCCCTCTTTCGACAGCGCTTCCTCCACAACCTCTGCACTTTTGCGTACCACATCGATCCTGTTCCCGCCGACCCTTGCAAGACTGGTCAGTGTTTTTCTCTGTGCCACTGTGCCTGCCTGATTTGCCTCATATGCTGTAAATGGCCTGACGTAGGCCCATAGCGGGGCATAGTACCGGCTGCCGATTTTCACATGCATGTTGCTGTCCGGCTTCATGATCTGGTCGTGGTAATTGACGGCTTCTATCATTTTGCCGACGGATTCGTCCGTTCTCCATGACTGCGTATTTGCCAGTGTTTCCAGGTGATACTGACATGGAAAATAGACGTCGTGTTCAATGTATGGGTAGTTGTACTTCCGCTTTGCGTTGGGATTGTATTTTGTGATATCTTCCAGTGCTTTTATCCGCAGCAGACTCTCAAATGCCTTGAAGGAAGTCTCCACAAATGGTCTGACTGCATCGTCGTCGCCATATCCCAGAAGTGCCTGACACGTATAGAGTACAACCATCAGTCCGCCGCCGTTGTTGAGCCCCAGAAAGCGATTCTGAAAACGCGCGATTTCCGGATTGTAATACGAAAATTCTTCTTCCAGAACCTTGTCATCGCGCAGTGCACTGATAAAATTCTTCACAATCGCACAATCTTTGGGAATCGCATAGTTGGCCAGCAGCCGCGCAGCCGATTCCCCGTCCTGCAGCTCTGTTTCCTTAAACTTTTCCCAGGAGTGCATACCGATTCCGATATATCCGTTAGGCTTCACATAGCGCTCCAGAAGCTTGTAGTTGGGTGTCTGCATGACCTTTTCAAGCAGTGTTTCTTCCTCCGCTTTGGAGAGGTCCTTCAGGATTTCTTTGTGCAGGCGGTATTGGATGACCTCTCTGCCGTTTTCCAGTAAATAGTCAATTGCTTTTGAATGATTCATATTAATCCCCCATGCCGCCTTAGCGGCTCAAATAGAATTGTGAAACGAATACATTTACAATTCAATCCAGATATAAGTCCGTTCCCCGGTTGTCTTTTCAACTTTCCCGCCGTTTGCCAGTGCGACATGAAGCGATGACGCGTTTTGGTTGTGAATGGTAATCAGAAGCTTGTCCATGTTCATTTTTCTGCCCTCTTTTATCAGAAGGGAGAGAAGGGTTTTCCCCAGTCCTCTGTTTCTGTCTGAGGGACGGATGGAATAGCCGATATTTCCGCCCTGTTCCAGCAGTTTGTCTGTTAAAAAATGCCGCAGATTACCGCAGCCGACAGGTCTGCCGTCCTCAATGAGCCAAAAGGTAGTCGAGGGAACTTTCCAGCCATCGACAAGCCCAATCTGCTCCGATTCCTGCACCTTGCCTTTGAGCCATTCCTGATATTCGTCAAAACGCATACCCGCAGCCCGGTTGATATAGCCGTTCTCGTCTGCAGGCAGCTCCTGCAGCATTTCATAGATATCCGTGCCGTCGGTGACAGCAAGTTTTCTCAATTCAATTCCCATAAAAATCTCCTCTTTTCAAGTGTCGCTTCAATCCATACTTTCCTTGCATCCATTGCGTTTATAAACATTGATATCCTGTAGAGTCCGGGAATAATCTGGTAAACTGTCCCCGTTGTTGTGTATGTATTAAGCGCGGTTGTTTCGGTATTTAATGTCCAGCAGGGCATTTCTGTCATTTTTGAATAGGTGCTGATATTCTGGGTTGTTTCCCACCAGGATATGGGAATAGCGCGCATACACTTCATTGATGTGCGTGATGTCATGCTTTTTCACGGGCGCCTTTTCCACAGTTCCGTCGACAAGTCCCAGACAGATATAGTAGGTAACGTTTTGTTTCACACGGTGCATCTCGCTGTACACCAGAACAATTTTGCCGTTCTCCACAGGAATGTGGTTCATATCATAGCAGAAGGTCCACTGCCTGCCGATCCACAAGTTATTTCCAATGTGTTCTGAGGCATCGAAATCGCTTTCCAGCTGCTGCTGTGTCACTGCGGAATTTTGTGCAAGATAATCCCTGACGTATTTACCCACGGAATGGGTCAGCATACGAATCACAACAAACACAGCAATCGCAAGGAAAAACAATCCAAGCACACTAAATCCATAGATATTGCTCATGGATTGTGTTCTGGCAAGTTCAGGTTCATGTCCCTGAAGCGCCTGAAGAGCTGCTGGTCCGAACATACCCAGAAAAACTGCCGCCATGCCCCCACAGAAGAGCAGGGGCAGGAGCGAGCTTATCCATAATTTTGCTGTCAGTTTTTTAACCATTTGTGATCTCCTCCATAAAATGTTTTGTATGTCTAAACAGTTATTTACTTGTAATCCTCACATGGTCGCCTGCGCGCCGGCGTGCAAGCGTCATGAGACTGCCAATGCCATCCTTTGTGTTAAAGATCAGAGACTTGTCGCATTTGTGTCCAGGTGCATCGGACCGATAATAGAAATTTGCCGCGTAGGACACGTAATGGATTCTCACTTTTCCGCTGTAAACTGTTCCAGATGTGGTCTCTGTCTCTATCTCCTGCAGACGAGCGGCATCCACCACGGTTACGTTACCGCTGTGCGTAAAGCAGCTCCAGAATCGTTTGCCCACTCTGCCCCACTGCATACCATCTTTTGTCAGTTCCTGAAATGCCCATTCCTGCTGTGTGTTCACAAATTCTTCTATAAATTCATTGCGCAGGTAATTGTCTGGCAATTCTTTTTGCAGTTGCTTTTCGATCCTTTTGATGATTTTGTCTGCCTTTGCCTGACCTTTTAGACTGAACCAAAAAATGAGGGCAATCACTTCTCCCAGAAGAAGTCCCAATGGAATATAAAATACAAGAAGCCGGTCCGCAGCATGGACTAAAACGCCGATTGCAGCAAAAATTGCCAGACAGATAACCACGCTCATCAGGGCAGTGCGGTATCCTCTCCTGAGATGCTGTCTGCACCATTGATTTACCACAAGTCTCTGTTCCTGCAGAAACCGCTCCTGTGCGCTGCCGGAACCAGATGGTTCCTTGTCCGTTTCATCTGCCTTGTTTCGAAACAATCCTATAAAACTGAAAACAAAGATGAGAAGGTTTAAAAATGCAGCGAGAATGCAAATCCAGATTTCATTCCTGGCGCGGTTCTGGATACTTCCCTGTTCGAGCAGATACCACTCTGTCTGTCTTCGTCCCTCCAGCAGCTCCGCACAGATTCCGGCCAGAACACTTCCGTATTCGTCGCCCTCAAAATAGGCTTTCATGTAGGCGTCAGAATCCAGAAAATCATTGTACTGCTTCACAATCGTACTCTCTTCCAGAGCCGCAATCGCCCGGCTTGTCTGTTCCGGGCCCGCGGGTTCAAAGGAACCACTGACAGCGATGGGTGACATGTCTCTGCCAGCCCGGATTTCCGCTGCCAGCGTCATACCCCGCAGAAGCTGCGAGAAACCATTGTCCTTCTCGTCCGGAACAACCGTGCAGAAAAAGGTATCTCTGTCCACATCATATATCACATATCCGGTGGTCCGCACCCGGTCCGAATCCCCGGAATAGTACTCCTCTGTCCAGGAGGCAACTGGATATGCCGCCTCATAAGTGACGTATTTTCCCACCGCATCCGCGAAATTTTCCTCCGGCTGAAGCGTTTGCGGCCCTGCGAGCAGTTTGATGAACTGTGGTCCTGCTAATAGACAAAAGATTATTGCCACGGCTGCAGAACACAGAACAATACCGATATTTAACAGTTTTTTCATGGTGCTTTTTCTCCTTTGTTTAGATTTATGTTGTAATTATACTAAAAAGCATGACATAAAGCAACAGCTTTTGGGAATTAGATACAGGGAAGAGGCAGAGGGAAGACCGTAAGCCTTCCCACTATTTTGTGTGCAGATATGTATTAAACGTGGCTGCTACGGTATTTAATGTCCAGCAGGGCATTTCTGTCATTTTTGAACATTTGAATGTATCTTTCATTGTTTCCCACCAGGATATGGGGATAGCGTCCATACAGTTCCATAAACTTCGGAAGTGACTTCTCTGTCACGCCCGTTTTAACCACTGTACCATCCAAAAGTCCCAGACAAAGGTAGTAGAGCTCGAATCGTTTGGAACGCCAGTACTCGCTGTACACCAGAACAATTTTGTCATTCTCCACAGGAACAGCGTTCATCGTTCCACAGAAAGTCCATCTTCTGCCAATCCACACGCTTTCTATGGTTTCTGCTGCTTCGAAATCGCTGTCGAGCTGCTCCATCGTCACCCATGGATTTGCTGTCAGATAGTTTTTCACCTTCTTTCCCACGGAATGTGTGAGGTGGTCTATCAGACTCAGCACATAAATCACAATAAAAAAGAGTGCGAATAAACATATTACATAAGTGTCCCTTGCAGACTCTGCCTTTGCAGACTCCGGGATAGAACCGCTCAGCGCCTGAATTGCTTTGGGTGCAAATTTTAGCAGAACGATTCCTGGTATGACTCCAATGACAAGAGAGAGAATAATCATGTTCTGCCATTGTTTTGTTGTCAGTTTTTTTACCATTTTTGTATCCTCCATATTCTGTTTTAGTTTAATCCAGATTTTTGCTGTCAGAATATTTTGATCTTCTGTGTACAGCAGCTCAATGTAATTCAGCTGTTCCTATCATCTTTTCGGCTATTATTTATTTGAAATTGAATTCCTGTAAAAAATTCCTAAATATCTGTTCTCTGTCTCTTGCAGTTTCATAATACGGCAAGCCGTATTTTTGACACTGCTCTTTCATACAGATACTTTGTTCCACAATATACACCGCACCCTCTTGAAGCTCTTCATCTGACTTATAAAATGTATAATCTTTTTCCGTGTCATATTTCTTCTGAATTGCGAACCGTTCTTCCGGGGTCACATCAGACGTAAGGAAATAGGCAATATCACAGTTTGCCCCATGTATATATTTCATGTAATCCTCTGGCAAAAGCTGATACATAT
>CAMWXA010000136.1 GCA_947178035.1 uncultured Lachnospiraceae bacterium
GGCAAGCATTTTGGCGCATGATTCCCACTACTTTGGCGCGGGTGTGAAAAGTAACTGATAAGCGTGACATAGAAGTACACAGGCCTAAGCACCTGCTATTTGTATATAAGGATTACGAAGCATTACAGTTTCCACCAAAAGCAGTACATCTACTGTCTGATATCCACATACCCGACTGCCAGCGAACTCTGGCAAAATTCATAGCTGCCGCCATATGTATCCAGATTCAGATACAGATACCCAAGCTCCTCCTCCGGCACAAGCCATGCCATATGGACAGTTGCCGTCTCCCCAGCTTTCAGGTTCGTAATATAATTATTCCTGCGCTCTCCGCCGTGCACATCATAGTACCACATTTCCGTAAAGCGCGCCGCTCCTGTGGGAACTGCATCATCCCACGCCGCGTTTTCGCCAGATGCCTTTCCGGTGTAGAGTCTCATCTGACCGTCTTCCTCCACAATCTTCATCAGACTTCCAAAGAACAGCACTTCGTCCAATTCCTCCGCTCCGGTATTCGTATATTCAACGGTGACATACACCAGCTTCTGCGGCACTTCCCGGCTGTCTGCCACTTCGTTCAACGTGTCGATGCCGTTTCCGTATTTGATATAATTGATTTTTGCCGGAAGCAGTTCTCCCGCCTGATTGACCTCCTTCTGCAGCTCCTCCCTGAAATCAGCATCCATCACAGATGCATCGAGCAGGCTGACCTTGTCGCTGACCTGCACATCAGTCACTTTGATAGTAACATTGCCGCGCCAGTCATCTTCCGTCGATTCCACATATGCTGCAAAAGCTTCTCCGACTGCATGGACATTTTTCATCGCAGATTTCGGTACGGAGTCTGCCACTTCCCACTCAACTGCTTCCTCGTTTCTGGATTGTATGTATTCACTCCAATTATAAGCGTATACGATGTCCTCTGTATTTCCATCGGAGACGGGCTGCAGGCGCACGCCCTCCGCAATCTTCAGGGCCTCCTCCTTCGTCACATCGGAAGCGGCATACATCTCCATCACATAATGGACATCTGTATACGCCACATAGATGCGCTGGTCAAATGAAATCTCCTCGTCCTCTCCTCCATGCAGTTCACAGTAGATGCCGTCGTATCCATTGACACTGATTTCCTCAGCAGCCTTGACGTTTGTGGTCAGCATGTCAAACTGCGCATCTCCTGTGTCCATTTTATAAAAAGTAATGGACACACCGCCCTTGTACAAAGCATCTGCATAGCTGTATTTTCCAGCCCCTGTATCGACCATGCCCTCCGGCAGATATAAAACTTCCATTCTGACATCCCTGATATCAGTAACTTCCTGTGTCTTCTCTGCCGCAGAACTGCTTTCCTCCGTTTCCTTTGGATTCATCTCCACGATCTTTGTTTCCACTGCATATTTTCCCACGGGTTCACTGTGCATTTTGTAGACAACACTTGCGGCCACTGTCGTTCCGATCAGCAAAGCCGCTGCAAGTACAGCTATCACAGACTTTTTAGCCATATGCCGCCTTCTCCTTCCTGACGGCGCCGCCCCGATCTGTTTTTGTACTTCGCTTTCAACCATCCTTCGCATCTCTGCCGGCATTTCGGGAAAATACTGTCTTAAATCCTCTAATCTCACTTCTCGTTGTTTCATCTTAATCTCCATTTCCGTCTGGTCCGCATCCTGGGACACAGGCATAATTTGTAACTGTCCGTTACCCCAATCCTTTGTCATGTGAATCAGGCACACATGCTGCCTGCTGTGATATGGCCGCAATTCTCCGCATTCCTCACTGCGCCTCCGCCAGCTCCTTTTTTATCTTATCCCGCGCCCGCGCAAGACGATTTTTCACTGCACTCTCCGTCGTGTTCATCAGGGCCGCGATTTCCCTGACGCTGTACCCCTCCATGTAGTAAAGTGTAACGGTGATCCTTATTTCCTCCGACAGATGTCCCAGCGCCTCATACAAATCAGAGTAGTCCGCGCGCTCCTCCGCAGCCTCCTCCATGGTGTAATCCTCCAGGGGCACGAGCTTTTTCTCCCGCCGCATAATGGCATAACATTCGTTGATCACGATGCGGACTAACCAAGTCTTTGCACAGGAGTCCCTGCGCAGCGTCTGAAATGATGAGAACGCCTTCACGATCGCCTCCTGTATGGCATCCGCACAGTCCGCGTCACTGCGCAGAAGGGTTTTTGCAACATGATACATCGTGTCCTCCGATGCGATAACTAAATTTCCCAATTGTTCTTTTGTCATAATATCCTTTCCGCCGGCTTTCCTTTATAACATAACAATTCAATGCACATTGATTCTTGGAAACGGTGAAAAATAACATCTGCAGACCAGGCAGAATGCACAGGCTGTCTTTTCACTGTTCCTTACACTTATTAGATGAACAATACCCTCAATCGGTCGCGTCGGAGATGAAATTAATTCATTATTTCGACGATTTCCAGACTTCCAACCGCAGCTACGGTATTTGTATCGGATTCCTGTCTGCTGACAGCCAGTGATGTCGGAACAATCTCCACTTCGCTCTTTTCAGCGACGGTATCACTTTCAACCTCCTGTTTGTTTGCCGTCGGCACATCCAGAACGACTTCTGTCTCACCCTCCTCGGTTCTTTCACATCCAGTCTGCATCACCCCCACAATGCCCGCCAACAATAATAGTACCACAATTTTTATCTCCCGCCTTAACCTGTCCATTTTTGCAAAAATCGCCCATTTTGCAAAGCAAAATTTTCACCCCTGACTCATGTTCTCACGGAATGCGCAGTTCAGCGCATTCCTGCCCCGTAAATAGTAATTTGCATCATAAAAAATGATGCCCTTGCAGCACAAATATATTTGAGCTTTCACGGAAAATATGCTATGATGTGGTAAAGAGATTACACGCGGGAGGAGAACAATATGGACAGAAAAGCAACCGCAAGAGAAACCCTGCAAATCATGGAGCAGGGATATTATCAATATGAAGGAAAGCAGGTCGACATACAATCCGATATGGACGCTTCCGTACGCGCCAGTTTCCTCATCACGCCAGAACAGGGCGCAGCACTTTTGGAAAAATACAGCAGAGCAGACAGCACAACAATACGCGAAGCACGCGTAGAAAATCTCTCCACGGTAGACGCGATTCGAAAACTTGCAGCGGAAGGCAGAGACAGCATCGGTGTGCTGAACTTTGCGAGCGCCAAAAATCCAGGGGGCGGTTTTATCAACGGTGCGATGGCGCAGGAAGAGAGCCTGGCGGCGTCAGGCACCCTGTACAGGACACTGACGGCCCATGAAACATACTACCAGAAGAATCGCGCGCAAAAATCCATGATGTACACCAACCACGCAATCTACTCTCCGGATGTGGTATTTTTCAGAGATGGGCGCTTCCAACTGGTGGAGAACCCCGTCAAAGCCTCTGTGCTGACACTGCCCGCTGTCAATATGGGGCAGGTCGTGTTAAAGGGCGAAGACACTGAGGCAGCCAGACGTGTCATGCGGCAGCGCATGAAGCTGGCTCTGGCAATTTTTGCGGAGCAGGGTGCAAAACATCTGGTGCTGGGCGCTTACGGCTGCGGTGTGTTCCGCAATGATCCGCATTTGGTCGCTGTCTGGTGGAAAGAGCTTCTGGAGGAAGGCATGGGCGGCTATTTTGATTCCGTTTTTCATGCAGTGCTGGACCGGTCCAAAAACGGGGAATGCATCAAAGCTTTTGAAAATGTTACAAAGCCTGTAGTCAGAAAGGACAGGATATAATTATGGAAGAGATAAAAAACGAAAATACCAGCGAACAGTTCCCATCAGAGGACAACGACGACTCGCCCTGCAAGGCAGTCATTGAACAGCTCAAAAATACCAATTCCGAGCTTTCCGACGCCCTGCGCGCAGCCGAGGAGGAAAACCGGGCCAAGAGCAGCTTTTTGTCCAACATGTCCCACGATATCCGCACACCGATGAATGCGATTATCGGGATGACTTCTATCGCGCTCACACACATCGACGAAAAACCGCGTGTGCTCGACTGTCTCCAGAAAATCCAGACCGCCTCGGCACATCTGATGGATCTGGTCAACGATGTGCTCGATATGTCGCGCATCGCAAGCGGCCGCATGACGCTGTGCGAAGAGGCATTCTCCCTTGCCGACATGGTACACGACCTCATGATTATCCTGCGCCCGCAGGCAGCTCTGAAGCATCATAATTTTCATCTGGAAATTGGACAGATTTGTGAGGAAAATCTGATTGGCGATCCACTTCATCTTCGGCAGATCCTGGTAAACATCATAGGAAACGCAGTGAAATATACGCCCGAGGACGGCGCGATCCATGTCAATATTTCCCAGCATTCTGAGCAGTCTGCACACACCGGTCAGGAAGCAGCAGACAAAGTGTGGCTCGACTTTCTGTGTGAGGACAACGGAATCGGCATGAGTCAGGATTTTCTCCAAAAGATTTTCGAACCGTTTGAGCGCGTGAACAGTTCCACAATCGGCAGGATCGAAGGGACTGGCCTTGGCATGTCGATTGTCAAAAACCTGCTCGACCGCATGGGCGGCACAATCAATGTCACGAGCGAGGAGGGTAAGGGCAGCCGTTTTTGTGTGTCCATTCCTTTCGCACCTGCCCCTCCGCCCAAAGATGCGCAGATTCTGCCAGTCGGACAGACTGTGCTGATTGCCGAGAGCATCGACATGAGGGCGCAGCAGATTGCCTCCTATCTGAAAGACGGCGGTATGGAGTCCGTGCACCTGAAAAACGGTATGGACACCGTGACCTGGCTGACTGAGGCACAGTACGAAAACCGCATGCCCTGTGCCCTTCTTCTGGGACAGGAGCTGAACGATATGTCCGCCCTCGATTTGACAACCCATGTGCGTGAGCTTGCCGGGAGCGATTTTCCGATTATTATGGTCGCAGATGCAGACTGGGCTCAGATCGAATACCGCGCGACGAGAGCCGGCATCAATGCCTTTGTCCCCTGTCCGCTGTTCAAGAGCCGGCTCTTTGCACCGCTGTCCGAGCTGACATACAAAATGCAGCACAACCGCTCTGACTGCGCGAGCCGGGAAGTTGATTATGGCCAGTACCGCCTTCTGCTTGTCGAGGACAACGAGCTCAACCGCGAGATTGCCATAGAACTACTGTCACAGACTGGCGTACAGATTGAGACCGCCGAGAACGGACTTTGCGCGGTGGAGGCATTTGAAAATTCACCGGAGGGCTATTACGACCTGATTTTCATGGATATCCAGATGCCTGTAATGAACGGCTATGACGCGGCAAGAAAAATACGCCAGCTCCCCAGAAAGGACGCGGAGAGCATCTGGATTATCGCCATGACAGCCAACGCTTTCGTGGAAGATATCCGCCTGTCAAAGGAAGCCGGCATGAATGAACACTGTTCTAAGCCCGTCGACGCTGACCGCCTGCAGGAGATTCTGCGCAAACGCTTATCATCTGAAGATTAAAATTGGAGGAAATATCTATGCAGCCATATCAGGAAGAATACATTGCCAATTTAAGAGATATTGCTGTCCTTACAACGCGCATAAATCCGGACTGCCATTCCTTTGATACATACCGCGATACCCTTCTGCAAAACCAGCGTCTCATAGAGGACAAAATCAACCGCAACATAGCGCTGCTGCGCGATGAATTGTTTCCGTTGTTTGACAGACTGTTTGAAGCCGGACCAGACGAACTGGCGCAATTAGAGGAATTTGCACAGAAATTGCTGGACGGAAAAAACGAGCTGGACGGCGGGCTGTTCTGCCAGATTTATCAGGCGCTGCTGAGCCGCGCACGCCATAGGAAAGACCACAACGCAATTATCCGCTGCCTGTACTGGCTTGGAATCGGGCACCACAATATGTGCGGCAAAATGGTTGGATTGGACTGGCCGGATATCGAATATTACATGTCGCAGATGCGTCTGTGTTTTGCGGAAGCTGCGGCCTATCTGAAATATTATGATGATATCGATGATATTGAGACCAAAGGATATATCCTGCGCTCCCGCGCCAACACTTCCCTGGGACAGTTCAAATCTGCCAGCTCCAAAATCCGTCTGACCAGACAGACGCTCACGCTTCTGCAGGACGAAGAATTCCAGCAGAAGACACCGGAACTTCCCTGGGACAGATACATCTACATGACGCATCAGCAGATGACTTCCAGCATTTCCTACAGCAGGGACAACGACATGACAGCACAGGATGTGACCGCTATCATGGAGTCCGCGCATATCGTCCACAGGCGGCAGATTCAGGAGGCGATCAGCAACAGTGAAGCACCTCCGATGCGGTCTGCCTTCTCCTGCTATGACATTGAATATTACTGCGGCCTGCTCACCCTGGAAGAGCTGCTCGGAAGAATGGAAGAACTGATGGATCTGGCTGACACATCGAGCTTTTCGAGCGATACCATATATACCATAATCTCCCTTCCGGCAATCTACTGCAAATATCTAAGAGAGTATCCGGAACAACTGTCTGGACGGGAAAAATATCTGGAAAGCCTGTATCGGAAAATTGTCGCCTACACAAAGGCATATCCCGCGAACGAGGCAAATGAGCAGATTTTTTACTTTCTCAGACAAGCCGCAACGACTTTTATTGAGACGGCGAACAGTATCTCTTACGGGGAATTTCAGCAGACGATGCTGATTCATTTTGCACCTGACATTTATGTCCACTCCCAGGTCGTCGGCAAGACAGCCGCCGCATTTTGCGAAATCATCATCAGCGAGGACCCCGCCTTCTTTGACGATATTGCATACATCCGGCAAATATCCAACCCCGACGCCAAGCGCGAGGCCATACTGGAACTTGCGATGAACAGCGGTGTCTTCCACGACGTGGGCAAGATCAATTTTACCAGCCTGTATACCCGGACTGCAAGGCAGTGGTTTGAGGAGGAATATGAGATCACGCACCTGCACACCGTCGTCGGCAGCGCACGTCTGAACGCCTGCGCGTCAACGCGCCGTTACGCAGCTGCAGCCCTTGGACACCACAGCTGGTACGACGGTTCACACGGCTATCCGGAATCATACAGGCGTCTGGAATGTCCCTATCGCCAGATCGTCGATGTGGTCGGTCTGATCGACTGGATGGATAACTCGATGTCCTACGCATGGCTGTACGGACACGCGAAAAAGAACTTTGACGAGGCTGTTCAGGAAGCGATTGCCCTGGAGGGAAAACGATTTTCGCCGCTTCTGACAACAAGGCTCCGCGACAAAGCTGTAACCAGGGCGATCAGACAGGCGTTTGATACAGCACGGTTTGATGCCCATCGCCAGCTGTATGAGGAAACAACACCACACATGAAATCATCACAGGATATTATTCAGTTATAATACAAGAGTGAGAATGACATGTACTGCACCTGTCGTTCTCGTTCTTTTTTATTTGCTTCTGTGCAGTTTTCTCCGCACAGTACGCTATCAAGTATATACCACAAAGATTAATGCTCTGTTGATTCTGCTTGCTTATCACTTATTCTGATTATAATACCTCACTATCCTCGCAATAGTAACCAAAATATCTCTCCCGCAAAGGCTGATAGGCCCCCCTCGGAAGATAGATCTTTTTCCCGTTATCCATCTCAACTTCCTGTGCATTTATGCTGTCCACATGCTCCAGATTCACAATGTAAGCAACACCCACCCGTGAAAATTCCCGATAGCAGGCGAGCATCTCATAAATCTCAGCCATCGTCCGGCGCAGTCCATACTGTTGGCCGTTTGATAAGTATAGATGCTGCGTCTTCCCTTGCGCCTCGCAGTACACGATATCATTTACCGCCACACGCTGTATCCTCCCCTCGATGCGCAGCAGCAGATATTTTCTGCGCGCTTCCTCTATATCTTCCAACAGCTTATCCATCACGGAAAACAACATTTTTTCTGATATCGGTTTTACCAGATACTGTGATGCCTCCACGCCAAAAGCATCGAGCGCGTGCTCTCTTGATGTAGTGAGGAATATGATTTTCCCTTTGTTACCCATGCTGCGCAGCTCTTGTGCCGCCTCAATCCCTAATTTTTCTGGCATGTATATATCCATTAATATGAAATCTGGTATATAATTTTTCCTTCTGACCTGATCCAGCAGCTCATCCGCATTTTTAAAGCGATTGATCGCAAACTCTGCTTCGGAATGACTTTTCTCATAATTCTTCAATATCCGTTCTGTCTTATCCAATTCTGCTGCCTCGTCATCGCAGAGTGCTATCAGATACATCGCCTGTTCCTCTCTTCCGTTCATTTTTATCTTCACTTGCCGCTGGAATGTTCATTATCAGCCGAAATACAAACACCCCATTATCATTCTTGAATTCATACTCCCCGTGAAAGTTCTCTGCCGTTTTAATAATACTCAGCACACCGATACCGCCCGTAAACTCCGGTTTGAGCTGTCCGTTCTCCACTTCCGTCTCTATCCTGCAGGTATTTCTGCAGCTGATCACCAGTTTGTTTTTCTTCTTTTTGAGTATCAGATGAATAAAGCACTCACGCTCGGGAGACTGCTTCTTTACCTCGATACAGCCATAGATCGCATTCTCATATGCATTTGCCAATATTGTCACCAAATCGATATTGGGTATTGTAATATCTCCGCCAAGCTCCACGTCAAGCACAACCTTAATCTGTTCTTCTCTCGCCTTTCTGGTATATACTGACAAGAGATTATTGACTGTCGTGTTAGCACAGAAGATCTCCGCTGTGTGCATGTTCAACTCCCTGTCATATTCCTTCAGATACTGCAGCAGCTCTTCGTTCTGTCCCCTGCGCGCATACTCCGCAATCACCGCATTGTGGTGTCTGGCATCATGGCGGATACGCCTGCCCGACGCCACTGATTCCTCCAGAATCTCCATATTCCGCTCTAGTAATCTGTGATTCATCTGCATCAATTGTTTTTCCTTCTGATATTCTTTCTCTTTTCCAATATGCAGATAGAGGCGAAATACCAACAACTGCAGTGCACCTGTCAGGAAAAAGTTTATGACAATCTGAAAAAGTCGGTACGGCGTCTGTTCTCTTATGTTCGGATTCAGGATAAAACCAATACCGAAAAGAATGCTAATCACCATAACCCCAACGCTGAACCTGTCCAGCTCATTCTCCACATAATATCCAAACCCTCTGATGGAATCTTTAATCTTTTTATCGATAAAAATTGCCATTCCCGCAATCAATATAGCGCGTATGACAATGTCTGCCCACACATTTCCGTCAAAAAAAATCATGGAAACCTCGAGTCCGCCAATCAAAAATATCGCCAACAAATAAAAGTTGAGCGCAAGCTTATATACAACCAGATAAATCGGATCTCTGCTCATAAAGACCGCAAAGACAGAAAAGCACATGTACAGCACAAATGTCACAAGCCGCACATAGCCCGCCCAGTCAACCACATACCAGATGCAGGCCAACACGATTACCACCGCACTAAATCCTCCATAGCAAATCACTGTCTTTTTCTGGTGATACCGCGATTCACTCATCAAGGAAAACAGCAGAACTGTCCCAACAAGATTCAACACCAGCCTTAAGAATGCTACATATATCGAACCGCCTAACATAACACCTTTTACCTCCCCCTCTCCAACAATACTACCATCAGTCACCCTGCCTGCCCTGCTTTATGGCGGTATCACCTCCAAGTTCTGCCGCCTGCTGTGTGAATAAAAGAAGTTGCCAAAGCTTCATTTGGGGAAATGATGCTTCAGCAACTATAGGAGTAATATTGAATTGCCGCCGCAATTCTATTTCATTATACATAATTTTTTGTCGAAATAAAATACAATCGGTACAAATCGCACTGTTTGGGGTATGAATCGATATTAACGGCCGAGAATCCGCTCTTTCGCAGTCTTATTC
>CAMWXA010000137.1 GCA_947178035.1 uncultured Lachnospiraceae bacterium
AATCTGAGATTTTTTGTATACAAGAGAATATAAAATATTTTGATGACATTTGATCTAATTGTCTGTATCTGGTGGAAAAAATATATTGAGACTATTCAATTCCTCCTCTGTTATATTGGTAAATTGATCAAGAATAATGGAAATGTTCTTTTTCTTAGCATTGCAAAGAATATAGATAATGTCTGTGAGCTGGGCGATGATGTCTTTCATGCGCATAGCGTCTATTTTTGTGCGGTTTGTATTTTTGCTTTTTTTCATTTGTAGACTCCAATCTGATGTATTGTATAAAAATAAAGAACGAATACAAGAACGTATTCGTAGTTACAGTTCAACTATTAGAAGGAACAGTTACGTCAAGGTAATGATCAAATGCATATGAATAAATTTGTCCATAGCAGTCTGCTGAAATTCTGCCCAAACGATATAAGTCGTAGGATTCCTTACAAGCTTTCTTCAATTCGGGAGAATTTCCATATTGTTCGCCAATCTTTCGTATTTTGTCAATCTGTTCACGTTCCATAGTACTGTACGTTTGAAAAGAGTTCACTTTTAATCATTCCTTTTCTTTATAGAACACAACTTTCGTATATTTACGTATAGGTTAGCACATAAATTCTGAAGTTTCAATATAGAATCTAAAGAAAAATTACTTTTCATGGCGTGAATGGTATTGCCTGAAGTAAAAGCGGATTGGGGAAATATGATTCTATCATTGCTTTTTTGGAACGGTATTGTTACAATATAATCGTATGATAATACATTCTGTTTGGTAAAGGAGAATTATAGAAATGGACAGAGGAGCAGGAATTTTGATGCCAATTACCAGTTTGCCGTCGAAGTATGGTATTGGGTGTTTTTCCAAGAGTGCGTATGAGTTTGTGGACTGGCTGAAAGATGCTGGGCAGAGTTACTGGCAGATATTGCCATTGGGTCCTACCAGCTATGGGGATTCGCCGTATCAGTCTTTTTCTACGTATGCGGGAAATCCTTATTTTATCAGCTTAGAAGCACTGATTGAGGAAGGCGTGCTGACAGAGGAAGAGTGTGACGAAGCAGATTTTGGGGAAAAGCCGGGAACCATTGACTATGGCAAGATGTACGAGAGTCGCTATCCGTTATTGCGAAAGGCGTATGAGCGAAGTGATGTCAGCCATAATCCTGAGTATCTCAGATTCGTGGAAGACAATCGGTGGTGGCTGTCAGATTATGCATTGTTTATGGCAGTGAAGGATCGGTTCGGCGGTGTTCCGTGGACAGAGTGGGCGGAGGATATTCGCTTTCGATGGGGAAATGCTTTGGATTATTACAGAAGAGAGCTGTATTTCGATATTGAGTTTCAGCAGTATCTGCAGTATATGTTTCAAAAACAATGGAAAGAACTGAAGGATTACGCCAATGCGAATGGGATTCGGTTCATTGGCGATATTCCGATCTATGTGTCTATGGACAGTGCAGATGTATGGGCCCACCCTGAATTATTCCAGCTTGATCAAGAGAATATACCTGTGGCAGTGGCAGGCTGCCCACCAGATGGCTTTTCTGCAACCGGACAATTGTGGGGAAATCCGCTGTATCGCTGGGATTATCACAGACAGACAGGGTATCAGTGGTGGATTTCAAGGCTGGAATACAGTTTTCGGTTGTGTGATGTATTGCGGATTGATCATTTCCGGGGATTTGATGAATATTATTCCATTCCTTATGGAGAGGAGACCGCGGTGAATGGTCACTGGGAGAAAGGTCCAGGGATTGATCTGTTCCGCCACATGGAACGGGCACTTGGCTGGAAGGAAGTTATTGCGGAGGATTTGGGATTCGTGACGGATTCGGTGCGCAGACTGGTACAAGAGAGTGGTTTCCCTGGTATGAAGGTACTGGAGTTCGCATTTGACACGCGCGACTCGGGAAGTGCCAACGATTATCTGCCGCATAACTACATAGAGAACTGTGTTGTTTATACGGGAACACATGACAATGAAACGATCGTGGGCTGGCTTGACAGTATCCCGAAGAGAGACCTGGAAGCGGCGAGAGATTATCTGTGTGATCAGTATACACCGAAAAAACTGTTATACAAATCATTGATTAGTATGGCGATGCGCAGTCGTGCAAAGCTATGTATTATTCCAATGCAGGATTATCTGGGGTATGACAACACCTGCCGCATCAACACGCCGTCTACAGTAGGAGAAAACTGGAAGTGGCGCTTAAAGGGAGGAGAACTGACAGACAAGCTGAACGAGGAAATTCATGAGCTGTGCAAGAGATACGGACGGTTGAACTGGAGTAACGAAAAGAGTACTCCTTCAGAGGAGGAAAGCGACATCGAAACGGCGGACACGCTTTCATAAATTTATGCTTTGACAAAGCAGTAAAAATTATTTATAATAAAATAGTCGTGTAGCGAAAAGCGTAAATCCAGATGTAGGGTTTACGTTTTTTTTATGCATGTGTTGATACAGAGGAAATATGCCACTGGAGCGTGTGCCGACTGCGTGAAGATCGACAAGATTGTCCGCGCAGTTTGGATAGTTCTCCATTTCAGTGTATGTATTCCAGAAAGGTTGATTATTATGTGGAAGTATATCAAAAAATATTTACCCTATGCCATTCTCGCCGCACTGTGTATGATCGGCGAAGTCATGATGGATCTGATTCAGCCGGGGATGATGCGTCAGATTGTGGATAACGGGGTACTTGGCCTGGAAAACAATGGTGTTGGGGATTTGAGTCTCGTCTGGCACTACGGTATCCTGATGATTGTGCTCGTGTTATTCGGCGGATTCTGCGGTTCGATGAACAATGTGTTTGTACATATGACAGGGCAGAATATCGGAAACGAGATGCGCAAGGACTGCTTTCGCAATATTATGACGTTTTCTTTCCCGCAGCTCGATGAATTCGGTACGGGATCTCTTGTGACGAGGGTGACGAATGACATTACGCAGGTGCAGAATTTTGTGTCGCAGTTTGTGCGCGGCATGATCCGCACCACACTTTTGACCTTTGGAAGCATGTATTTTATGTTCCGGTTAAATCAGACCTTTGGTCTTATCGTACTGTGCGTGCTTCCGTTCATTGTGGGCTGTATGGCGTTCTGTCTGTGGAAGGCCAATCCGCTGTTTTCCAGACTGCAGGCACAGCTTGATTTTGTCAATGGCATCATGCAGGAGGATATATCGGGCATTCGCATCATCAAAGCCTGCGTGCGGGAGATCTACGAGAAACTGCGTTTTGGGAAAGCGAACGATGAACTGATCAGGACACAGCTGCAGGTGCTGGTCATTTTTGCTTTTATGAATCCGGTGGTCAATGCGCTGATGTATGTGACCGTGGCGGTCATTTTGCTTGCCGGCTCCTTTGATGTGCAGAGCGGTGCGACGACTCCCGGCGCGGTGATGGCGGCGATCACCTACACGACGCAGCTGCTCAATGGTGTCCTGATGCTTGTGATGCTGTTCCAGAATATCTCAAGAGGATACGCCTCCTGGAAGCGTGTGCGGGAGATCCTGCACAGTGAACCCGCGCTGAAGGACGGAGACTTTGACGGGAATACAGAGTGCCGCGGAATGATTGAATTCAGGGATGTCTCCTTTGCTTATCCCGGCTCTGGCCAGCCCGTTCTGGAACAGATTCATCTGAAAATACAGCCGGGTGAGACAATCGCCATTATGGGAGCCACCGGCTGCGGAAAAACGTCACTCATTAATTTAATTCCACGTTTTTACGATGTGGATTCCGGCACAATTCTGGTGGATGGGGTGGACGTAAAAGCGTACAATCAGAAAAGCCTGCGGAACAAGGTTGTTGTTGTGCTGCAGAAAAGTGAGCTGTTTGGCGTGACAATCGGGGAAAATATCGCGTGGGGAAGGCTTGATGCCAGCGCAGAGGATATCAGGGCTGCCGCTGTAGCTGCGCAGGCTGATAACTTTATATCAGGCACTTCTGAAGGTTATGATACACTTGTTGCAGAGCGCGGCATGAGTCTGTCCGGCGGACAGAAGCAGAGGATTTCAATTGCGAGAGCCATACTGAAATCAGCGGAAATCGTAATCCTTGATGACTCCACCAGCGCGCTGGATCTGAAGACGGAGGCGGATTTGTACAAGGCTCTGCAGGCGTTCTGCCCAGAGAGCACCAAAATCATTGTCGCACAGCGCATTGCATCTGTGCGCAGGGCAGACCGGATTGTCGTAATGGAGCAGGGAAAGATTGCTGCTGTCGGCACGCATGAGGAGCTGCAGGAGAATTGTGGGATTTATCAGGATATCTGCCGTTCACAGCTGGATAGTCTGGCGTAGGAACAAGTATTGTCGGGTGGATAATAGACAGGGGGTATATCGATGCGGGAAGAGAAGGACCAAAAGCTTGCGGAGCGCAATATTCCGGGGATGATGAACAGAGGACAGCGGTTTGCCGAGGTGCAGCACGCACAGAATTCGGGCGCTGCGCTGCGGCGTATTGCGGTCTATTTTGCGAAAGAAAAAGGGATGGTAGCAGCCATGCTGGCTGTCGTCATCTTCGGTACGCTGTGTGGTGTCTATGCACCGAGTCTGCAGAGTAATGCGATTGATATCATTGCAAAGAACAGAACTGGGGATCTTGGCAGAACATTGCTGCTGATGACAGTGGTCTATCTGATTTACAGCGCAGGACAGCTGCTGCAGGGGCTGATCGGTGCGCAGCTGAGCCAGCGGATTGTCAAACAGATGCGGGAGGAACTGTTTGGAAAGCTGATGGATTTGCCGGTGCGGTATCTGGATACACATTCGCATGGTGATGTGATGAGCCGCATGACCAATGATATCGAAAATATTTCAACGACAGTGTCGCAGTCACTTCCGTCACTGTTTTCCGGGGTGCTGACGATTATAGGGACAGTCGCTATCATGCTTTGGTACTGCTGGCAGCTGGCGCTGCTCAGCTTTGCCACAGTCATTTTGACAGTGATTGCCACAAAATTTCTCTCAAAGAGAGTGCGCAAGTTTTCACGCAGGCGGCAGATGCTGCTTGGACAGCTGAATGGAACTGTGGAGGAGATGGTGTCAGGATACCGCACAGTGGTCGCCTATAATCATCAGGATGTCACAACAGAGGAATTTTGCGGGACTTCGGATGCGCTCACAAAAGCGGGAATCAGGACAGATATTTTCAGCGGCATTATGGGACCGATCATGAACAGTATCGGAAATATTGGTTTTGTCATCATTGCTGTCTTTGGCGGGTATTTTTCTGTAAATGGCCTGATTTCGGTGGGCGTGATCTCGGCGTTTATCGTCTATGCAAAGCAGTTCAGCCGCCCGATCAATGAGATTGCACAGGTATATGGACAGCTGCAGACTGCAGTGGCTGGTGCAGAGCGTGTATTTATGGTGCTTGATGAGCAGAACGAGGACAAGGCGGGAGAAAGCATCAGAGAGGCTGAGGATGCAGAGGTTACTTTCCGCAATGTGCAGTTTTCTTACAAGCAGAATAGCCCGGTTTTGCAGGATTTTACGCTGACAGTGCCTTCTGGAAAGAAAGTGGCGCTTGTCGGGGCGACAGGAAGCGGGAAGACGACCGTTGTAAATCTGCTGATGCGTTTCTATGATATAGACAGCGGGGATATTCTGATTAACCAGCAGAGCATTCAGGATATCTCGAGAGATGCTCTGCGCAAAAATGTCGCGATTGTATTACAGGACACGGTGTTATTTTCGGATACGATATTGAATAACTTAAAATATGGAAATGCTGATGCGGCGTTCAGCGATATCGAGACAGCCGTAAAGATGAGCCGCTGCAGGGAGATGATTGCGATGCTGCCACAGGGGTATGATACGGTGCTGAGTGAGTCGGGCGGAAATATCAGTCAGGGGCAGCGCCAGCTCCTTGCGATTGCCCGCGCTTTTGTCGCCGATCCCCAGATTTTGATTCTGGACGAGGCGACCTCCAATGTGGACACCCGCACAGAGAAGGCGATACAGGATGCCATGCATCTCGTTATGCAGAACCGCACCAGCATTGTGATTGCGCACCGTCTATCCACAATCCGCGACGCGGACATCATTGTCGTGATGGACCACGGCCGAATCGTGGAGAGCGGAAATC
This sequence comes from uncultured Lachnospiraceae bacterium, assembly GCA_947178035.1. GTDB lineage: Bacteria > Bacillota > Clostridia > Lachnospirales > Lachnospiraceae > COE1. Next base: position 6,091 of record CAMWXA010000137.1, read on the forward strand.
ATGACGCACTGCTTGCACAGAAGGGAAAGTATTATGAGCTTTATATGACACAGTATGCGGGGATTGCCACATAGGAAGCTGCTGCATAAAAAATTGGGGAATTTTACCATTATAATTGACAACTTATCATAGTTAGTATATTCTAACAAATAGAGGGCAGGTTTCTTTATTTTAAAATTTAAAATTTTAAAGGAGGTTTGGTATCTATGAAACAGCACAAATTTTGGGCGTGGGCGACAGTAATTTGTATGGTCATGGTGATTTATACCGGTCATAAGCACAAATAGATAAGGAGCTGCATGACAGTCCCTAAAGTTATCAATTGCCAGGCATAAGCGCAAATTAAAAGCAGTATGGAGGGATTTGAGATGAGAAATATTTTGAGTAAAATCGACAGGACAAAGACTGGAATCTTTGCGGCAGGTGTTCTGTTTGGCACAGCAGGCATCAAACTGTTATCCAGCAGGGATGCAAAGAAGGTATATACGCAGTGCACTGCTGCTGTTCTCCGCGCAAAGGAATGTATCATGAAGACAGTGACCAGTATTCAGGAAAATGCGGAGGACATCTACGCGGAGGCACAGCAGATCAACGAGACACGCGCTGAGGCGGAGAGGGAATCTGTGGATGAAAATGCAGCGGATGGCAATGCGGATTATACAGAGATCAAACCGGAAGAGGATTGAGAACAAGCGACACCTGTGGGGAACTACAGGTGTTTTTGGTCTGTAAAACAAAGAGAAGGAAGGCTGTGAGAGGAAATGAAATTTCGGATTTTGCATGAGATAAAAGGGCGGATGAGAATCCATGCTGCGCAGAAATCCATGACGGACAGGGAGGCAGATACGCTGCGGTATTATCTGGAAAACTGTGCGGTGATTCAGGATGCAAAGGTGTATGAGCGCACACAGGATGTCGTGATACGTTTTTCAGGAGACCGGGAAACGGTTATCGGTGTTCTGAGGGCATTTTCTTATGAGTGCGTGCAGGTGCCGGACTCTGTACTGGATCTTTCCGGGAGGAAGACAAACAGAGAATATCTGGATAAGCTTGCAGGGCAGGTCATTGTCCATTATGGAAAGAAACTGATTCTGCCCTATTCGGTGCGGTGTGTGATTGCCGCCGCAAAGTCATTGAAATATATCTGGAAGGGGGTGCGTTCTGTCCTGAACAGGCGGATTGAGGTCGCTCTTTTGGACGGTGTCGCAATCGCGGTGTCCGTTCTGCGCAGGGACATGAAGACAGCCAGCTCTGTCATGTTTTTGCTGTCCATCGGGGAGACACTGGAGGAGTGGACGCACAAGAAGTCGGTGGATGATCTGGCGCGGAGTATGTCGCTGAATATCAGCAAGGTCTGGCTCGCTGCGGACGGAACGGAAGTCCTGACAGATGCCAGCCGGATTAACGCCGGAGATCAGATTGTCGTGCATATGGGGAATGTGATTCCATTTGACGGCATTGTGACAGCAGGTGAAGGCATGGTCAACCAGTCTTCCCTCACGGGAGAATCTCTGCCGGTGGAAAAGAAGGAGAGAGGGTATGTATACGCTGGGACAGTGCTTGAGGAGGGCGAACTGACAATCCAGGTAAAAGAAACATCGGGCGCGACCAAATACGAAAAGATTGTGGCGATGATAGAGGAGACAGAGAAATTGAAATCCTCTGTGGAGAGCAGGGCGGAGCATCTTGCGGACAGACTGGTGCCCTACACACTGCTGGGAACAGGTCTGGTCTATCTGCTCACCCGCAATACGACAAAAGCGCTGTCTGTTCTGATGGTGGACTTTTCGTGTGCATTGAAACTGGCAATGCCAATCACCGTGCTCTCTGCAATCAGGGAGGCGGGAAGACACCATATTACAGTAAAAGGCGGGAAATTTCTGGAGAAGACGGCGGAGGCAGACACAATTATTTTTGACAAGACAGGAACTTTGACCAAGGCGCATCCCGTCGTTGCAGAGGTCATTTCTTTTAACGGTGAGAGTGAGGATGAACTGCTGCGCACAGCAGCCTGTCTGGAGGAACATTTTCCGCATTCCATGGCGAAAGCGGTTGTGAATGCGGCAAAGGAGAAGGGGCTGGAGCATGAGGAGAAACACTCGAAAGTCGAGTATATCGTGGCACATGGAATTTCCTCGCAGGTGGACGGCAAGAAGGTCGTCATCGGGAGCTATCATTTCGTGTTCGAGGATGAAAAGTGCAGCGTGCCGTCACATATGCAGGAAACTTTCGCAAATCTTCCGGCGGAGTACTCTCAGCTTTATCTGGCAGTGGAAGGGGAGCTGGCAGCCGTAATCTGCATCTCGGACCCAATCAGGGCGGAGGCGGCAGAGGTGATTTCCATGCTAAAGAAAAGCGGTTTTTCCAAGATTGTGATGATGACAGGAGACAGCGGGCGGACAGCATCTGCAGTTGCCAGAATGGTGGGTGTGGATGAGTATTACGCAGAGGTATTGCCGGAGGATAAGGCGGCTTTTGTGGAGCGGGAACACGCGCAGGGGAGAAAAGTCATCATGATTGGCGATGGTGTAAACGATTCCCCGGCACTGTCGGCCGCAGATGTGGGCATTGCCATCAGCGACGGGGCGCAGATTGCCCGGGAGGTTGCGGATATCACAGTCGAGGCGGATAACCTCTATGCGCTGGCCGCGCTGCGCAGCATCAGCAAAAGCATGGTGCAGAGGATTCGCAAAAACTATGTGCAGATTGTCACTATCAACTCTGGTCTGATACTGCTTGGAGTAGCCGGAATCATACAGCCGACCACGTCTGCGCTTCTGCACAACACCTCAACACTTGCCATCAGCATGAAGTGCATGGGCGGGTGGAAAGTGAAAGAGACGGAAGGACAGATTGATTGAAAAGAGATAGAATTATTATGGCAGGTGTGATATGATTTAGGCAGAAAACGAATTTGGAATGTGAGGGATAGCGGTATGGGATTTTATCTGAATCCGAAGAATAAGAGTTTTTGGGAATCCATCCGATCTACAATCTACGTGGATAAAACGCTGTTAATTGCATGTACGAATGAGCTTATGAACACAAGGGAAAAGTTTATCTGTGTCAGCAGGCCGAGGCGCTTCGGAAAATCAATGACACTTGAGATGCTTGCAGCCTATTATAGCTGTGGCTGTGATTCGGCAGATTTATTTAAAGGACTGAAAATAGAGTGCAATAAGACATTTCAGGAGAACCTCAATCAATACGATGTGATTTTTCTGAATATGCAGCAGTTTTTGATAGAGGCTCCCGCTGGGAAGGTGACTGCGTATCTGCAGCAGGAAGTGCTTGAAGAGCTGAACGAAGAGTATGAGGAGATTTTAAAAGGGCGCGATATGGGACTTGCAGCAGCTCTGAGGAAAATTTATACAAGAACAGAGAGACAGTTTATTTTTCTGATAGATGAGTGGGACTGTGTGATGCGCGAGAGACAGGAATCCGAGGCTTTGCAGAAACAATATCTCGACTTCCTGCGAAATCTGCTGAAAGATCAGCCTTATGTGGCGCTTGCCTACATGACGGGCATTCTTCCGGTAAAGAAATACGGACAACACTCCGCGTTAAATATGTTCTGGGAATATTCGATGACCGATCAGGGGATTTTCGAGGAATATACTGGTTTTACGGAGGATGAGGTAAGGGAATTGTGCGCGCAGTATGACATGGATTATGAGAAGACGAGCAACTGGTATGATGGTTACAGATTCCGGCAGTTTCGGCATGTCTACAATCCGC
>CAMWXA010000138.1 GCA_947178035.1 uncultured Lachnospiraceae bacterium
GAGGACAACGGTCCATGGCTTGACAACTTCCACAAAGCGCACCCGGAGATCTGCTTAGGGCTTTCGGAATATGGCTGCGAGGGCATCATCACCTACCACGGACCAAACCCGGCATGCAAGGATTACAGCGAGGAATATCAGGCACTGTATCATGAGCATATGGCGAAAGTGCTCGACGAGCGTCCATGGATTTGGTCGAGTCATGTGTGGAATATGTTTGATTTTGGATGTGCGGCGAGAAATGAAGGTGGTGTGGCAGGACGAAACAACAAAGGTCTGGTCACAATGGACCGCCGGACAAAGAAGGATAGTTATTATATTTACAAGGCATACTGGAATCCAGAGCCCATGGTGCATTTATGCGGTAAGCGCTATGCGCAGCGCGCGGGGGAGACAACGCAGATCCGCGTGTATTCCAACCAGCCGACAGTTTCCCTGTTTGTCAATGGAGAGCTTGCACAGGTCATGACCGCAGATAAAGTCTTTGTCTTTACCGTTGCGTTGAGCGATGGTTTCAACAGTATTCTCGCACTGGCGGGCGGCTGCAAGGACAGCATGACGCTCGAGAAGGTTGAGAAGGAGCCGGATATCTATGTGCTTCCAGAGGTCAATGAGAGGGCAGAGGGCGTTGCAAACTGGTTTAAGCTGGCTGGAGATCTGGATCTCAAAGCGGCGATGGAATTCCCGGAGGGCAAATATAACGTCAAGTGCAAAATGGAAGAGATTGCAGAGAGCCCGGAGGCGATAGAAATCGTGGCAAAAGCAATCAAGCTTGCGACCAACTTTGATGTGCGTCCAGGCGTCGGTATGTGGGATATGATGAAGTCCATGGCACCAGAGGCGATGGTGAACATGGCTGGCAACATGCTGCCAGAAGGATTCCTGGAGACACTGAATGCGCAGCTGATCAAAATTGACAAGATTAGATAAAATAATTAAGAGATAAGGCAATCCGAGAGGAGGATTTTTATGGCAGATAGTACAAATAAAGCAGTAGCCCCATTTGGAATAAAAGACAAATTGGGTTATATGTTTGGCGACTTTGGTAATGATTTTACGTTTATTTTGTCCTCTAGCTTTATGCTAAAATTTTATACAGATGTTATGGGAATCGATGCGGCTGTTGTGGGACTGCTGATGATGGCAGCACGATTTATCGATGCTTTTACGGATGTGACGATGGGGCAGATTGTTGACCGCTCCAAGCCGACAAAGGATGGTAAGTTTAAGCCCTGGATTAAGCGCATGTGTGGACCGGTGGCGATAGCTTCGTTTCTGATCTATCAGTCGGGATTTGCCAATATGGCATATGGGTTTAAGGTATTCTGGATGGTAATCACTTATATATTATGGGGGTCCATTTTCTATACTTCCATCAATATTCCATATGGTTCCATGGCATCTGCGGTTTCTCCGGATCCAAAGGATCGTGCAGAGCTATCCACATGGAGGACAATTGGGGGGACACTTGCAGGACTGGTAATTGGAGTTGGAACGCCGATGTTTGCATATGAGACCGTCAATGGAAATACAGTCCTGTCTGGAACGCGCATGACCATAATAGCAGGAGTCTTTAGCGTGCTGGCAATCTTTTGCTATTTGATCTGTTTTAATCTGGTGCGTGAACGTGTGGATGTTCCGGCAAACAATACAAAGCTCAATGTCGGAAATCTGCTCAAGAGCCTTGTGACAAACCGCTCACTGCTCGGTATTATTGCGGCAGCAATCGCTCTGCTTCTTGCGATGCTGACAATGCAGGGAATGGCTGGATATGTATTCCCGAATTATTATGGAAATGCGACCGCACAGTCTGTATCTTCCCTTACAGGAACGGCTGCGATGCTTGTTATCTGTGCGCCGCTTGCCTCCAAGTTGTCTGCGAAATTTGGCAAGAAGGAGCTGTCTGTAGTCTCCTGTGCAGCAGCGGCGATTGTATATTTGGTCTGCCTGATCGTGCATCCGGCAAATGCGTTTGTATATGTTGGATTTTTCACAGTTGCTTATATAGGACTCGGATTTTTTAATACAGTTATTTGGGCAATGATCACAGATGTCATTGACGATGCAGAAGTGAAGAATGGTGTGCGCGAAGATGGTACGATTTATTCGGTATACTCTTTTGCGAGAAAACTTGGACAGGCGCTTTCGGCAGGACTTACAGGCTCACTGCTGACTATGATTGGATATTCCAACGCGACGGCATTTGATCCGGAGGTTACAGAGAGGATTTTCAAGCTTTCCTGCATCGCGCCAATCATCGGTTTTGGGCTTGTTGCAGTATTTCTAATTGTTATCTATCCATTGAACAAGAAACGTGTTGAAGAGAATGTTGCTGTGCTTGCACGTAAACGGAAGTAATCAGAAATGCACAAAATGAAAAGAAAGGGGACTAGACGATGGCAGATAAGTTTTTGGCGTACACGAAGCGAAGCGATTATCTGATCTGTGTGGACAGTGATGGCTGTGCTATGGATACGATGGACATCAAACATATCCGCTGCTTTGGACCCTGTATGGTTTCGGAGTGGGGGCTGGAGGAATGGCGCGATGTGATACTGGAGCGCTGGAATGAGATCAACCTGTATACAATGACACGCGGCATTAACCGTTTCAAAGGACTGGTGAGGGCGCTCGGTGAGATACGGGAAAAGTATTGCGAAATTGAGGAACTTGATGCATTGGAACAATGGGTGAGCGAGACACCTGAGTTGTCCAATGCAGCTCTGGAGCGCGAGATTGCCAGAAAGGACAATATTTGTCTGCGCAAAGCACTGGCGTGGAGCAGCGCAGTCAATCAGTCCATAGACAGACTCCCGGAGGAGGACAAACGTCCTTTTCCAGGAGTGCTGGAAGCCTTAAAGAGAGCATACCGCGATGCGGATATCGCGATTGTATCCAGCGCAAACCTGAGTGCAGTGCTGGACGAGTGGGATTTTCATGGACTGCTTGAGTATACAGATGTGGTGTTGGCACAGGATTCTGGGAGCAAGGCGTTTTGCATCGGCGAGTTGATGAAGCGGGGATATGCCCCGGACCACGTACTGATGTGCGGTGATGCCCCAGGAGATCTGGAGGCGGCGGAGAAAAATGGGGTGTATTATTATCCGATTCTGGTGCGGCACGAGGAGCAGAGCTGGGCGGAGTTTGTCCAGGATGGAATCGTGCATTTTCTGGATGGTACGTATGATGAAGGCTATCAGCAGGAAAAAAAGGAACAGTTTCTCAAAAATCTTGGGAAAAAGTAGAAAAACATAGATTATGAAAAGGAGAAGTGGTACAATGGTAGATATGAAAGCAAAGCCGTTCAACCTGTCAGATGAGGACTGCAAGTGGGTGGAAGACACCATCGCAGGAATGGATATTGATGAAAAGATAGGACAGCTGTTTTTCAATATGGGTTCCTCACGCACGGAAGATTATCTGAAGATGACAGTGAATGATTACCACATTGGCGGTATCCGGTACAATCCGGGAACAGCAGATGAGATATATGAGCAGAACCGCATTTTGCAGGAGAACAGTAAGATTCCACTGATTATCGCCTGCAACACGGAGAACGGTGGAAACGGCGCATGTACGGACGGTACGATGATCGGAAGCCAGACCAAGATCGGTGCAACCAGAAATGCGGACTATGCGTATCAACTGGGCTATATGTCAAACAAAGAAGCTGCGGCGATCGGCTGTAATTTATCCTTTGCGCCAGTCAGCGACATCATATACAACTGGGAAAATCCGGTAATTGGACTTCGTACTTACGGCAATGATCCGAAGAGAGTAGCTGAGATGGCAAAAGCATATATGGACGGCGCACATGCCAATCCAGGTTTTTGCTGTGCGGCAAAGCACTTTCCCGGTGATGGACTGGATTTTCGCGACCAGCATGTGGCAAACAGTGTGAATGACATGAGCTGCGAGGAGTGGGACGAGACATTTGGATTGGTTTACAGGACACTCATCGACAATGGATTAGAGGCAATTATGGCCGGACATATCATGCAGCCAGCATATGCGCGTCATTTTAATCCGGATATCACAGATGACGAGATGATGCCGGCAACACTCTCACCGGAGCTGATTCAGGGATTGCTGCGGGGGAAGCTGGGATTTAACGGAATGGTATTGACAGATGCGTCGCACATGGTAGGGCTGACCTGCCGCATGAAGCGCAGTGATGTGCTTCCAGCAGCGATTGCAGCCGGCGTGGACATGTTCCTGTTCTTCAATGAGATGGACGAAGACTTTGCGAGCATGAAGCAGGGGTATCTTGACGGCCGCATCACAGACGAGCGGCTTGACGATGCGCTGCACCGCATTCTGGCGCTCAAGGCACATATGGGACTGCACAAAAAGGCAAAGACGGAGCTTATGCCGCCGCGCGGGCAGGTACATGAGATTGTCGGATGTGAAGCGCATGCTGCGATGCAGAGAGAGATTTCTGACAAGGCTATCACATTGGTGAAATACAAGGACAAGGATGTACTGCCGGTTACGCCGGAGCGTTATAGGCGCATTATGATCGTGTATGTGAAAGGATTGTCTGCGCCGGGACTTGGAGCACTGTTTGGGGCTAAGAAATCTCCGGCGGAAGTGCTGCGCGATAAGCTGACAGAGAAAGGCTTTGATGCTTTTATATACGAAAGTCCGATTGAGAAGATGCAGAAACAGATACAGGCTGGAGAAAAGCCGGATATCAACATGTATTTCGCTGGAAAGACTCCCATCAAGGAATTTCGCGAAAATCAGGATCTGATTATTACGCTGGTCGATATTCCAGGCGGATTCCAGCCGGTTGCGCGCCCGGCATTTGGCATGACGAAGGGCGGCGGGGAGATTCCGTGGTATGTATTTGAATTGCCGGTAGTTGTGATCGGTGTACAGCATCCGTTTGTGCTTGCTGACATTCCGCAGGCAAGAACGTATATCAATACCTATGACAGCAGCGACTCCACGCTGGATGCTCTGATTGCAAAACTGATGGCAGGCGAGGAGGCCTTTACGGGTGAGGACCCGGTGGACTCTTTCTGTGGAATTTTTGATACGAGGATTTGACAATTTAAAACAGCATCAGCCCAAACGTTTTCTAAGATATATACAAACAAGCGTTTTTGATAATAAAAAGGATTTTGCACAGGTGGGAACGATGGGCTGATGCGGAGCTTATAATGATAGGAGGTAGAACATTATGCAGATGACTTTTCGCTGGTATGGCGAGGGAAACGACAGCATCACGCAGGAACAGATCAAGCAGATTCCCGGGGTGACTGGTCTTGTCTGGGCGCTGCACGACAAGGCGGCAGGCGAAGTGTGGGAGATTGAAGAGATCGAGAAGATGCGCCGCCAGATCGAGGATCACGGTTTTAACATGGATGTCGTGGAGAGTGTGAATGTCCATGATGACATCAAGATCGGACTGCCGACACGCGACAAATATATCGAGAATTACAAGCAGACACTGCGCAATCTGGCGAAGTTCGGGGTGAAGGTAGTGACCTATAATTTCATGCCGATCTTTGACTGGACGAGGACAGACCTCTTCCATCCGATGGAGGACGGTTCTACGGCATTATTTTATGAGAAGGCAAAGATCCAGGAGGACTACAAGGAGATGGCGAACTATATCCTCGAGAATCTCCACGGAATGACGTTCCCTGGCTGGGAGCCGGAGCGCATGGCAAAGCTCGATGAGCTCTTTGAGGCGTACCGTCCTGTGACGAAGGAGAAGCTGTGGGATAATCTGAAATATTTCCTTGAGGCGATCATGCCGACCTGTCATGAGACTGGTATCAAGATGGCAATCCATCAGGACGATCCGCCATGGGATATCTTCGGAATTCCGCGTCTGCTGGTGGACAAGGAGGCAATCGGACGGTTCCTGTCCATGGTGGACGATGAGTACAACTGCCTGTGCCTGTGTTCCGGTTCGCTCGGCGCAAATCCCAAGAACGATGTGCCGGACATTATCCGCACTTACTGTGACAGAATCGCGTTTGCGCATATCCGCAATGTGAAGCATTTCCCGAACGGGGACTTTACAGAGGCATCGCACCGCGACTGTGACGGCGATGTGGGCATCTTGGAAATCATGCGCGCTTACCATGACTGCGGCTATGACGGCTATATCCGTCCCGACCACGGCAGACATATCTGGGGTGAGCAGTGCAGACCGGGGTATGGATTGTATGACCGGGCGCTGGGCATCATGTATATGTGGGGCTGCTGGGATATGCTCGAACGCACGGAAGGAAATGCGGAGAAATGATAAGGTTCATGATGGAGGGCGCTGAACTGTGACGAAGTGTTCTCTATTCAGTGATATGTTCAATTGAGTGAATTTGTTGATGTAACAAGTGCATATGGTATATGTATATTAAGAAAGGATAGGTTCAAATATGATGGAACTGCCATTAAATATTGATTTTACCGGGAAAGTAGTAGTAGTGACAGGCGCGGGCGGCGTGCTTTGCGGCACGATGGCAAAGGCGTTTGCACAGGCGGGCGCGAAGGTCGCGGCGCTGGACTTGAACGAGGAGGCCGTTAAGGCATTGGCTGACGAGTGCAAGGCGGAAGGGTTTATCTGTGAAGGTTATAAGGCAAATGTGCTCGAACTGGAGGCACTGAAACAGGTGCATGAGCAGGTGACGGCGGATCTGGGTCCCTGTGATATCCTTGTGAACGGAGCAGGCGGCAACAATCCGCGCGCGACGACAGACAATGAATACCAGCACGAGGCCGTGGAGGGACAGAAGACATTCTTTGACTTAGATCCCAACGGTGTGGACTTTGTGTTTAAGCTGAATTTTCAGGGAACACTTCTTCCGACACAGGTATTTGCAAAGGATATGGTGGATAGAAAGTCGGGTTGCATTCTGAATATCTCTTCCATGAATGCCTACATCCCACTGACCAAAATTCCGGCTTATTCCGGTGCAAAGGCGGCTGTCTCGAACTTTACACAGTGGCTTGCGACGCACTTTGCAGGCACAGGAATCCGCTGCAATGCGATCGCACCCGGCTTCCTGGTGTCAAACCAGAACCGCAGGCTGTTATTTAATGAAGACGGAACGCCGACTGCGCGCTCCAACAAGATTTTAAGCGGCACACCGACAGGGCGTTTCGTCGAGAGCGAGGAGCTTCTCGGCGGTGTATTCTTCCTGTGCGACGACAAGGCGGCAAGCGCGATCACCGGCGTGGTTCTGCCGATCGATGCGGGCTTTGCGGCGTACTCGGGAGTATAGGACAAATAACAGAAAGAACTGAATACGGAAGAGTAAGAAAGATATGGTCTCTTCATGAATTGTGTGGGGAGCCATATCTTTTTATTGTTCTTTATCGGGAAAATACGCAGAATTCTCATATAATCACTTTTGCTAAAAAGGACTCTGTCTACAAGCATTGTCTTGTTCTCTAACCGGTAAAATGCCATATATGCCTTAAAGACGACAAAGTAATAACCAGTAAAATTTTCCTGGTAATATAAAGGCGAACCTGATTTAGGGTATTCGGCTTAGGATTCCACTTTATCCATCAAGTCATCTATATACTGAACTGTGATATCATAGCTTTGTGAAGCCTTAAAGACTTCCAACCAGATACGATCTAAATCACAGATTGCGGCCTTGGAGTATTTGATTTGGTATTTCATGATCTTTTACCGTGAAAATACGCCCGTACATCGTCGGATGAGGTATAGCCCTCCTCTTCACCGGAACGCCGGCCTTCGTTTAATTCGCACATGAGATGGAGCATTGCTTTTGTTTTCTCAAATTCTTCTTCATCAGCGATGTCCCGGATTGTATATTTTCCTTTTCCGTTGACCGTCAAATACACTGGAGAACCGGCAGAAACCTTTTCAAGAACAGTGTTATAATTACGAAGATCTGAAATGGGATTTGTGACAGCCATAGAATCACATCCTTTCTTGTTTTTAACATCATAACATATTGAAGATTCTTAAGCAACATTTTACGAAAATGAAAAATATGGTATAATGTGAAAGCAATACGTTCCTTGCGGCATACACTATAATAATAACCTTTTTGATGAGGGAAAAAAGTGACCTGCAGGGAACGTATTTTGTCGAATGACTATGCAGACATCTTAGGGGATGTCATTTTGTCAGAAAATTTTGAAGCTTATCTGCCGCCTGATTACTGTTTTCACCGGATTACGCAGGATATGGGCGTTTTATACATAGAGCGGAGCAGTACAGAAAATTATCGGATGGGGCAGCGCGCGTACTCACTGACACCAAAATGCTATGGGCTGATGGCATATGGGGAGGAAACGGTGCTGAGAGCGGCACAGAACAGGAATCTGAATACTTTGAGTCTGGTGGAATCTGGTATTCTGTCAGTACAGGGAGAACCGCTGAACCTTACTGGAAAGAATGTGACGATTGGCTTTATTGACACAGGGATTCGCTATCAGGAACCTGTTTTCAGGGATTTTGCGGGCAGGAGCCGCATTGTGGGAATCTGGGATCAGACCATTCAGACGGGTACGCCGCCGGAAGGGTTTGAGTATGGCTCAGAGTACACGAATGAGATGATCAACGAGGCGCTTTCGAGTGAGAATCCGCTGAGTGTCGTGCCGAGTACTGATGCGAATGGACATGGGAGCGTTATGGCAAGTCTGGCAGCGGGGAGTTCAATTGAGAACGGCGCTTTTATCGGTGCAGCGCCGGACTGCCAGATTGCGGTTGTGAAGCTGAAGGAAGCAAAACAGTATCTGAAGGATTATTACAAGATTCCGCCTGGCGTTCCCTGTTACAGCGAGGCGGATATCATGCTGGCGATCCAGTACCTGCAGAAGTATGCGATGCTCTTGACGAGACCGCTTGTGATTTGTCTTGGAATCGGAACGAGTCTCGGCGATCATACTGGCGGGGGAATGCTTGGAAATTATCTCAACTATATTAGTACGCAGAAAAGCCGCGTGTCTGTGGTGGCCGGAGGAAACGAGGGCAACAGCGCGCATCATTTTTTCGGGCAGATCAGCGAGCGCGAGGCGTATCAGGATGTGGAGCTGCGCGTAGGGGAGGGAGAGAATGGGTTTATTATGGAGTTGTGGGGGGATGCGCCCTATTTTTACAATGCGGTTATTCGGACGCCTGGCGGTGAAACTGCCCGGTGGAATAATCCAAGGAGCTATATTCCGCAGGAGTTTACATTTGTCTATGAGAGAACCAGAATTGTGATCGAGTATCAGCTTGTGGAATCGCTGTCAGGGGCGGAAGTGATCCGGTTCCGGTTTTCCAATCCGACACAGGGCGTCTGGAGTATTCGAATCAATTCGGAGGGAAGTACAACTGGAGGACAGTTTGACATCTGGCTGCCTGTCTCTGATTTCCTGTCGTCGGATACCTATTTTCTCGCACCGAGCCCCTACACGACGATCACAGAGCCTGGATATGTGCACAGCGCAGTGACTGTGGCCGCCTATCAGATCAGCAATCACAGCATTGCTGCATTCTCGGGAAGAGGGAATGCGAGGGACAATTATATCGTTCCGGATATTGCGGCACCGGGAGTGGGAGTGTCCATTCCGTTCGGGGACAGAAGCGGAACCAGCATGGCTGCTGCGATCACGGCGGGCGGTTGCGCGCAGCTCATGGAGTGGGCGGTGGTGAACCGCAATGATATCCTCGCGAACTCCGTCAATATCAAAAACTACCTGATCAGGGGCGCGGAGCGCGATAGTTTTCTGGAGTATCCCAATAGGGAGTGGGGGTATGGACGTCTCGATGTGGCGGGGG
>CAMWXA010000139.1 GCA_947178035.1 uncultured Lachnospiraceae bacterium
GTGTATACTCATACTCACTGTTCTTCTTTTCCTCCGGTTTCTCTGCCTCTGTACTTGATTCCTCTATCTCTGATTCCTCCTCGGAGGGACTTTCGAGGAAGTAGTCGTGGTTGTCGTTCCTGTTTCCATCGACAGATCCATTCGTCTTTGTGCCGCTGCCCGTTGTACCTGTCGATACTGTCGTGCCTGATGTTGTCTGCCTTGCCTCCTCCTCTCTCGAAGCCACAGCTGATGACTCATCTTCAAACACCTGCATCGCCTGTGAGTAATTTCTCTGTGAGTCCTCAATCATGGATTGTATGTCAGAAGGGAACTCGCCGTCTTCTGCCAGCAATTCCTCTTCCATCTCTGTACTTGTCTCAATCTCTGAGACAATCTCTGTCGAGGTCTCTGGCTCCGCGCCAATCACACCTGCCTTATTCAGATACATCCCCAGCAGAATGGCAAATGCAGCAGTGCATCCACCTATCATTCCCCAAAAAAGTTTTTCCATTCTGTCATCTCCGGTTTAAAACTTATTTATTAAAATCTTCCTCTGATATCTGCGTGCCATAGAATGCACCGCGAACCACTGTCTTCAAGCCGTCACATCCAGTCAGGCCCGTCAGTGAACTGCAATTGCGAAATGCCTCAGCACAAATCTTCTCCACAGAAGCTGGAACCGCCACATCGAATATCTCTGTGTGTCCTTTGAAAGCCTCCGCCCCAATTTGTTTCACGCCGTCAGGTATCTCTACATGCTCCTCATTTCCTTTGTAAGCCAGCAGAATACCATCTCCTACAATCAGAAAAGCACTGTCTGTGCTGTCATTTTTCCAGTTGTTCAGCCACGCTGTTCCCTCAAATGCTTTTGTGCCAATATTCGAAACAGTATCCGGTATCGTTACATCCGCAAGACTTGCGCAGGACATAAACGCACCATACTCAATCTCAGTGACATGATCTGGAATAACAATCAACCGCAAACCGCTCTCTGCAAATGCCAGCCGTCCTATCTTCTCAATATTCTCACCAATATCAAAACTTGTCAAATCCTTCTGTTTATAATATTTCCTCTGCGCAATGCTGTTTTCCTCTACTGCACTATTTTGCTCAACATTGACAGTGATGGAGGTATGTTCTTCCTCCTGGGAACCTGACAGCGTCTCATCGGAAGAATCCTCTGTGACGACATCCGCCTTCGCATTGTCTGGAATTCCATACACCTGTCCTCTGCGATTATCCATCAATACCACTGCCTTGCCTGCCACAATCACAGTCTTGCCAATCACATTGTCTTTCTCGGGAACATCCAGCGGGTGGATATAGCCCTCTGTACTCTGAAATTCAGAGGGATTCTGTGTCGTCTGCTGCTCATCCCCTGTATTGTCCTGATTTGTATTGTTTTCATTGTTATCTGTTGTTGTCTGATCGTCTGACACTGTTGTGGTAGTTGTCGTCGTAGTTGTCGTGCTGTCTTCAGAACGATCCCCAACATCTGGTTTCTCTTCAAGTCCTGCATTGCTATCCATAAAATCAGTCGGATACTCAGCCTCATAGATTACTGGAATATTGTTGTTCTGTCCATAAGTATCTGCGGTACTGGACCTGCTTGTGTAAATCTTCATATCCGGGCTGCCTGAAAATGCTCTTCTGTCAATATTCACTACAGATGAAGGTATCACGACCTGCTTTAGATTTGCATTGTTCGCAATTGCCCTCTCGCCAATGCTGGCTGTCGGATTCTGAATCACAACATCCTCCACACTCCCCATGCTCGACATCGCCTGCCTGGGAATCGCTGCGACATTGCTGGAAACCATCACATTTTTTGTATTCTGCAAATTCCAAAATGCATAAGTATCAATGGTCTCCACTGTTTCAGGCATCACATAATTGTCTCCCTCACGTGCCGGAAGCACCTGATATAGCATTGTCATATTGCCATTGTATACTGCACCATTATAATATGTAAGATATTCGTTATCCGGGTCAATTGTGACTGTCGCAAGACTGTTGCAATTCGCAAACACACCAGACCCCCACGAACTTACATTCTCTCCAATCTCGACAGAAGTAAGTTCCGTACAGCCTTCAAATGCCCCAGGACCTACCTTCACTACACTGTCTGGAAGTATCACATGGGTGAGTACTGTACAATTTTTAAATGCATTATAAGATATCTGGGTGACAGAATCAGGAATGGTAAGACTTGTCAATGTCTCATTTCCTGAAAAAGCCTCATCACCGATTGTCGTTATCGTATCCGGGATACTGACATAAGTGTCAGTCCCCAGATACTTAATCAATGTCGTTCCACTGATACGGAATCTGTCATCCTCCGCGGCTGTCACACCGCCGCCGATTCCCCTGGCAACAGTCACAAGCGCAAGGATTCCCAGTACTGCCAAGCTTGCAATAGCGATGGTAAATCTTACCATATGTATTCTTTTCATATTGGTCTCCTTTTACCGGGAACTGCCTGTGGCAGCTCCCTTCCTTGTATTATGTTTATGCTGCCCTGAATTTTTTGCGCTTCCGTCCGTCACTTGTGACAAACAGAAGGATTGATACGCATGCCATACCGATTGCTGCAAACCACTTCGGATGAATCGGATCGCCTGTCGCCGGTGTGGAATCGAGCATCTGGCCTGCAATCAAATTATTGGTATCCACATAGATCACATACGGTGAGAAATGTGGTGGTACGAACGAAATACATGCGATACCATCAATTGTCGTAAACCGCGGCGTAAGCTGCACAAGATTTCCGTTATCTGCCGCTGCAACACGCGCGTTTCCGCCATACTGAATCAGTACATCTGGTATTGGCATTGTCACTGTGATATTCAATCCTGTGGTGTCTGTAATCTTATTTTGACCTGTTGAGTCATAAAGTGAGATATCCATTGGCAAGTATGCCAATCCGCTCAGCGAGCCATATGTGTTCGTGAGTGCCTTCTCAACTTCTGCTGTCGCCTCCGCTGACTCTGTGATTCTGACAATAAAATTGTCTGTAGAACCGCTGACTGCCAAGGATGCCACATCCGTATTGGAAATACCGTTTTTCGTGATATATATTCTGTTGCCGTTCGTATTGTCCGTTCCTGTCGTACTGCCTGATCCGTTCGCCGGATTGTTGACTGTACCTGTTGTTCCAGTTGTGTTTGTCGAACTGCCGGGAGTGTTGGTCACTGTATTGGTGCTTGTATTTGTGCCCGGTCTTCTTGATGAACTGCTGTCGTCATCATCGTCGTCATCGTCATCGCTTGTTCTCACCCTGTAATTTGCCGTTACTGTGACATCTGTCGCCGGCATTACGAATGAGGTTGACACGGAGTTTGCATTCGCAAATCCCAGTCCAGAGTTGCTGGTCGTCCATCTGGAGAATACCCTGTTGGACGATTCTGGCGCATTCGCTGTGATATTGACTGTCTCGCCTGCCGCGTACTCGCCGCTTCCGGAACCGTAGTTTACAGTTACTTTGTATTTCTTATTGTTGTCATCTCCTGGTTGGCCGGGCTGCTGTCCGCCGGTACCATCACTGAAGTTTGCTGTCACAGATACATTGGAGGATGGCATTACAAATGTAGTGGAGGACGATGTTGCATTTGCAAATGACACTCCTGAAGTTGTTGTCGTCCAGTTCACGAAGGACGCTCCCGCATTGGGTGTATTTGCTGTAATGGTAACTGTCGCACCTGCGCGATAGTTTCCGCCGCCGGTACCATTGTTGACGGTTACGGTGTAAGTTCCATCTGGGTTCGGGTTGTTACCGCCACTGCCATCAATTGCTGAATTTGCTGTGACTGTTATGTTCGCATTTGGCATCGTGAATGTAGTCACAGGATTGTTTGCACCCAATAATAAAGATGTATAGTTATTTGGCGTAACTGTCCATACTCTAAAGTTTGCGGAATCTGTTGCTATTATCGTTATCGAATCACCACCACGAACCGTTGCCGGAACTGTTACTGGACTATTATTGACCAATGCAGTTCCATTTTGAACAGTCAATGTATAGTCTTTTCCATCTGGAACTACTGAATTGGGATCATCTACATAGATAGCCTCTACCCTTCTGTCCTCAGTTACATTTTTATAGGCATCTTCACCCCTCAATATCTCACCATTGTCAAGCAGACATAACCAGGTATCAAATCTGCGTCCGGTCTTTGCAGCTGCTTTTGCGGCCTCTATAGGAGGATTCAAAACATCTTCTCCCCTTGCAATCTCATAGTTTGAGCCAAGCTGGTTGCGATCCTCATCATAAAATCGAACTGTATAGGTAGTTCCTATCTCGTTAAACTCGACCTGACCTGGATATTTTTTCAAGAGCTCCAGATAGGCATTGTAGCATGTGCTTGTTTCTTCCGTCTTTTCATCTACATACTGAATACCACTTATATACAAAGTCTCTGTTCCGCCTGGTCCAAGATCAAATGCCTCAGGATTGATATAGCAATTCGGATTGGGTACTTCAAGCCTGAAATTTCTATCTGTCACACCGACAAAAGCGTCTTTCTGAACCATATTCACCGTTGCGGGCAATGTCACCGATTCTAACTTGCTGCATTCATTAAATGCTCCTGTTGGAATCGTTCTTACTGATGTATCAGACAAATCCACTGTGTAGATTTCCTCACAATTTGCAAATGCATAATCGGCGATACTTGATACCTGTGAAAGCCATGGATTGGTTTTGGAACTAATCTCTGTTGAACCATAATTTCCATCTGCAGCATCTCTCCTGCCACGTCCTTCCAGACACTGTATAATCTTGTAACTTGGCTGGGTACTATTGCCTTCATTTTCATAGAACAGCATATTTCCGTCATAAGCATACTTTGTACTATCCCCTGTATTAATCTCATACAGGCTCTTGCAATCCCTAAACGGCTGTATGCCAACTTTATCCAACGCACTGCCAATAGTGAGAGACTTTAAGTTCTCAGCACTATCAAACGCATAGTCTGGAAACTCCTCAACAGTTGGCATCTGAACACTTGTCAGATAGTCATTTCCTCTCTCATTTTTCTCCGTGTAAGAATGGCCATCATATGCATTCCACATCAGATTATTATTAGTAATATCTGGTGCGTCAAGATTCGATTCATCAAAGAATCCGCTGAATAATCCAGGTACCGTCTCTACATAATCATCTGGTGCATCAGCAGGTGTATACTGATAACTTGAATATAGGCTATTGACGCTTTCTTTTTCGGCTTTCCCAAAAGTATTAACATTTCTCGGTTGTGTAACCTCTTCATATGGTGGATTATTAGTGCTATATGGCGGATCATTCTTTTTATATATCCTATTAAAATACACAAAGTCGGCAGAATTCTTACTATCCTTAAAATACTTTGCAGAGTCAATGTTTTCTATTCCTTTGGGCAGGTTCATGTTGAGCGTCTGCAATACGATATCTCTTGCCCAGGTCGGTACTGCTTCATTGTCTTTATTTACATTATTGCCTATCTCGTTTACTAACTCAAATCTGTCTTTAATGCTAAAATCACTTTCATTTGTTTCTGTTTTGTATTCATCTATCAGGCCTTTATTTATACAATCGACTTCCTCATAATGAGGGTAATCTATCAATGTAGCCTTTCCATCCGCATCCCTAATCACGGTCAGGTTAAGCGGGGCATCTGTCTTGTAGCATATCTGACACTCCGATCTTGTACTTGTCATATTCTTGCTGTCAGCTGACATCGCAAGTGCAAAGGGTGCATAATCAGGATGAATTGCACCATGGAAAGTAAGATACGTAGAACCTGTTTTGAATGCATCTGTTCCTAACACATGCTGATCCTTCCAGTAAGCATCCTGTCCATAAAATCCTGCAGTCTGTGTCTGGCTAAATACTACATTTTCAAGCTTAGGACAATCTGCAAACGCCTCTCGTCCAATAGATGCCACTGCGTCTCCGATCTCAACCCACTGCAGATTTTCTGAACCTTTAAAAGCTTCCGCAGCAATCTGCCTGACGGATCCATCCTTAATGATCAACTCATAAATTTTGTTTTTGATATCATCGTTAAAACAGTTCGGTCCGATTGCCACAACTGTATATTCACCCACCTTGTCAGGTATCACAATTGAGAACCTGTCGTTCGCGCTGGGAGTCTTATAAGCAGTATATTTCGCTAATGTAGCCTCTTTTGCAGCTTCATTTGTAACATCGATTGTTGCAATATATTTCGGCTCCGGATCCGCAGGATTCTCTTTTACACCAATCTCAAAATGTGTGCCAGTGCTGTCCGTAAATTTGTATGGTATGATTCCATTGCCATTGTCATAGCCAGCCTTTGCTGTCCAGGTCTTTTCTCTCGGTGTCGCTACAGTCTGCGCATTTATATTCGCCGGACCCTCAACATAGAAATCTGTATTTTGTACGCCTTTGAACAGGGCATCAGCAGTGTAGTCCGCGCGGGCAGCACCATCAGGAAAACGTGTATATGAAAGTTCTTCACATCCCCACAATGTATTGTCAGGTATTTTATTCTGTAATAAACCTGGCCATGTCACTGTCTGCAGTCTGCTTCTGTTTGCCAGAATGTAATCATAATTTGCCTCACTGCCATAATTTACACTATTATTAGCTGCCGGAAACGTAAAATCACTAAGGCTTCCGCCATTTGTACCTGTATCAAGCGCAAATCCAAATTTCATTATCTGGAATTGCCTGTTGTTCGTCCCACTGGGAAATACAACGCTGGAAAGATTTGTAGCATTAAAAAATGCATATGGCTGCATCGTCATTGCAGTGTTGGTACCGCCACTGACAAATTCCACTTTTGAAAGTTGTGCATTATTGGCAAACCCACCTGCGCCGATCGTTCCAACGCTATTAGGTATTGTAATAGCTGAAAGAGCTGTATCTGCAAACGCCTCTTTTCCGATTTCCTGCAGCTTTGATGCTGTACCTGTATATGTGCCTGTAAATGATACATTCGTCAGATTTGTGCAGCCCTTAAAAGCCCTGTCGCCAATGATTTCACAGTTCGTCATATCAATCGTTACTGTCCGCAAAGGACAGCCTGCAAATGCGTCTGCTCCTATAAACCTGATATTAGATGCAATATTCAGCGTGTTTATTCCTGCTGCTTGAGCTCCTGTTGTTGAGTTTCCTGTGAATGCTCCGCTTTTGATTCCATCAATCCTTGCTCTTCCTGAAACAAGATATTTGTTTGTATCAACAGACTGCCCAGTAAGCGCTGAATTACTGCCTGTCAATCTAGGAACATAAACACTGGATTGTCCCTTTGAAATTTCGATTAGTTCATATCTGTCTAAAGTAAGGCTACTGTTTTTCGAATTGTAAAAGCATTTACAGATAAGGTCTTTTTCAAAATTGGTGAGAGAAGCTGTTCCAGTCCCGCCAAGATTACTAAAGCTTACATTTAACGTATGTGCAGCATTATACTCAGAAGCTCCCTGACCGTTTGCATACTTATTTTGGAGGTTGACCCAATTATTTTTATCAGTATCATCCAATGTTCCACTTCCATTGCCACTGGATGATAATTTATTTTGTATTGCCTGAAGGGTACGAATATCTGTATCTGCCATTGCATTATAACTGTTTATCAAATTCACTTGTGCAGTTCGGATATTGGAAGTGTAACTAGATGTATACACAGTATCCGCTGTAAGTTTTGACAAATTATAGCCATTATAATCTCCATCATCATCAGTAGGACCAATAGTCGATGGATTTCCTGTACCTGTAACTGTTCCAACAGGTGAGGTAGCACTCAATTTATTGATTGTAATTCCATTCAAAGAATATCCAGTACTGTCTGCACCGCCAGCAAATAATTGAGGACTATCTTGATAGGTATATGTATATGCAAGGCTTCCAACAGCAGTTCTAAAAGCGCTGACAAATGTATTATCAAACTGAATGTATTGATAGTATTCCTCATTTCTTATATCCAGAGAATTTGTTCCAGAGGCCAATAAACTTCCAGTTATCATTGCAGTATCAGCATTCGACCCTGACTTCTGTACCGTAAACAGTTCGGTAATCATGCTGCCCTCTATACGCTGTATACGCAGTTCGTCACCACCATACGAGTTTTCATATGAATTAGCAGTATATAAATCACTAACACCAGCAACGTCACTAGCATAGTTAATAGTTAATGCATCGGCATAATCAGCCCGTACGATATCCAAATTCTCCACTGGTATCGCAGCCACAACGATCGCCATAATCATAGTGAGTGCCGCGACCGTCCGCATGACTCTCCTTCTTAACTTATTGTTCTTTTTCTTCCTACTCTTTGCCATCTTGTTTCTCCCCACTTTGTTATTGATATTCCCTTTTATTGCCTGTATCACTAGGAACTGTACAGTTCCTTGCTGTCGCGATTTATATGAAATCATATTCCAGTTTTATATACCGGAAATGATGCTGCACAACTTTTTCGTTCCATTTGATTTCATCATGAAGTACGAATTCCTGCTGCATTCTCACATTGCAGACCTCCCAGACGCACTTCCTGTTTCGTTCTGTGTCCCCAAGAAAGCCCTTCATGTCTGCACCAATCCTATTGTCTTCTCGAAATCCTCTATCGATTCCGCCTTTGATGCTGCCTTATGCCATTTTCTCAGCACTTCTATATCAGTCTGACTCATAATGTGCTTTTTTAGCGTGCCAGAAGGTTCTCCGATATCCTCAAGAAGCTCTATAACATCTTCTGCTTTGCCTTCTTCTTTTTCTTTTTTCATGATTCTTTCAAATGAACTGCACACAATTTTCTCATCTCCTTCTCTCAGCTGCTGTATGACTTTCTTCCGTTCCTCTCCATTCAGTTCCCTGATCACGTTTGAGAACCATGTTATCCACTCATTCAGGTCATCTTTCTCCATCTGTCTGATGCGGCGCACAAGTTCCAGACTGTTTGCCCCACTCCATGCCTTTTTTGTGTTTTTCTTGTCTGCAAGGAGAATGTTATCCACAAGGGTATTGGAATTCTTGATCTTCGAGGCCGCAAGGCTGCTGGCTGATACCAGAACATACTCGAAGTCCACGACATATTTCCCAAACAGACTTTCCTGCCCGACCATTTTCCGGAACCTGTGTGATGCTGTCCACCTTCGTTCCCCATTGTATAAGACAATCGGTATGACTGCCGACAGTCTGTATCCTTTCTGCTTCCGCTCATTCCTGTCACTGTTCTTAAAATAGTCTAACCAGATTGCTGTCATATACAGTCCCTGTTCTATATCCTTCTCCTGTGTATCCATAAACCAACTCCCTGTCAAATTCCCACTTCCGCCGCAAACTGTCATTCGTTGTCGGTATCATTTCATCATCACTTATATTATCGTCATGTTTCACCCAACTGATTAGCTTTTACTGCTATCCTGCTTGCCAAAGCATGCTTTTGGAAGATTTCGCAGGAATTTTTACAATGTTTATTGACATAAACATTCCATTTAAACGGTTTACATATATTATTATTGTACTATATTTTCTGTCAATTTCAAGTATTTTTCAGATTTTTTATTGATTTTTTTGAAAAACAGCTTCTTATGGCATAATTCAAGCTACAATAAAAACAAAAAGAACCACTGTTCCCAGTGATTCCCTTTGACATCGCTCAGCGCTGCCTCCCCGCCTCAGCCAGTGCAAGCCTCAGCCTGGCAATCTCTGCCTCCTTATCGGCAAGCAGACGCTCTTGTTCTGCGAGGGCGTTCTCTTTTTCTACAATTACATTCTCTTTTTCTGCAATTACACTCTCTTGCTCTGCGA
>CAMWXA010000140.1 GCA_947178035.1 uncultured Lachnospiraceae bacterium
CCTTTCGCATAATCTCAGGATTTATATAAACTTCACACAATATTCCAGCGCTAAACAGCATCAAAACAAGTACAACTGTTTTGATAGTCTCAAACTTGGGATGCAGTCTTTCACTTTTTACAGTCGACTCATTATGGCAACTCTTTCTGTCGCTCAGCCAGTAGTTACGAAATATCAGTAAAATTAGAATGCCGTAACAGATTCCATGCGGCAAAAACATTGAAAAAGTCAAAAGAATTCCTTTCATGCCATACTGATATACAAGGGAAAAAATAATAAGTCCAACTTCAAACCCAAACCACCCCATAATGGAATACGCCATCAGTGCACCGACACTGCTCAGTGCACAGATTACGCCAAATACGAGCTGTTTAATCCGCAGTCCCAAAACATACGCAAAAAATCCCGAACGGTTTACTTCAAGATTTTGCAGCAGTGCCAAATGTTCACTGTCAAGCAGACTTCCCACACCAGCATTCTGCCCTCCTGTCAAATAAAAAAATACCATACCCACACAAAACCCTGTAAGAAACACAAGCACCCTGTTGTCGGGTATCGTATTTTTATAATGAAGCTTTCGATAATCAATATATGCATCCTGATCAGGAATGACACTGCATACAACTGGTTTTTCAACACGCTCTTCGGTATTAAACTTATTCATCCGCCATTTCACCCATGCCGCTGACTCTTATTTAAACTTATGAACTATTTTACATATTTATTCTTATATGCCAAAATAGACGCGATTGTTTTGGCATCCTCTATTGTTCCATCATATATCATCTTTTCAAGCTCTTCCACTGTATGAATCTCAATATTTACAAATTCGTCTTCATCGAGGTGCTGCGCCGTTTTTTTGAGTTCTGTCGCAAGATAAATGTCAATCTTCTCGTTGCAGAATGCCACCGTTGTACGAATCGTGATCAGTTTCTCAATTTTACCGCACTGATAGCCCGTCTCTTCTTCCAGCTCCCTCGCTGCTGCATCAATTGCTGGCTCATTGGGATTCAATCCACCAGCCGGTATCTCCAGCGTGAATCTGTCCAGGGCATTCCGATACTGTCTGACCATGACAAGACGCCCATCATCCAAAACGCCGACAGCCGCAGCTGCACCGTTATGCCCTATAAAATCATACAATTCCGTCCTGCCGTCCGGAAGCACTACGGTATCTTTATAGTATTTTATAATTGTGCCCTCGCATTGAAGTTCCCGGTCTATCCTCTTTATTTCTGTATTCATATGAATCCTCCTCTCTGTATGCAGCCCCCGTGCGCCGCCTTAGCGGCATATTTCCTCTGCATGGGGCTGCGAATAAAAGAAAACCACCAAAATCCATTCGGACTTTGATGGTTCCCACAATGCTCGTTATAACTATTTCAAATTATTTCGCATACTCAACGACACGAGATTCCCTGATGACATTTATCTTGATCTGTCCCGGATATTCAAGCTCTGCCTCGATCTGCTTGGAAATATCACGCGCCAGCAATATCATGTCAGCATCATTAATCTGCTCAGGAACTACCATAACACGAACCTCTCTACCTGCCTGAATCGCAAAAGATTTGTCGACACCTTTAAAATTGTTGGTTATTTCTTCTAATTGTTTTAATCTGGTTGTATATGTTTCTAGAGTTTCACGTCTTGCCCCTGGTCTCGCAGCTGAAATTGTATCAGCGGCCTGAACCAGACAGGCAATCAATGACTGCGCCTCAACATCACCGTGATGTGACTCAACAGCATTGATAACAATCGGTGATTCCTTGTACTTTCTGCACAACTCTGCACCTAACTGTATATGTGACCCCTCCATCTCATGGTCTACTGCCTTGCCAATATCATGCAGTAAACCGGCTCTCTTTGCCATTCTGACATCAAATCCCATCTCCGCAGCAAGTAGTCCGGTAAGATGAGCTACCTCAATCGAATGTTTCAAAGCGTTCTGACCATAGCTCGTTCTGAACTTCATTTTGCCCAAAAGCTTCACAAGCTCTGGATGGATGCCATGCACGCCAACCTCCAACGTTGCCGCCTCGCCTTCCTCCTTGATCATGATCTCGACTTCTCTCTGGGCCTTCTCAACCATCTCCTCAATCCTTGCCGGGTGGATACGCCCATCCACAATCAGCTTCTCCAGCGCAATTCTTGCCACTTCTCTCCGAATGGGATCAAACCCTGAAAGAATTACTGCCTCCGGCGTATCATCAATAATCAGCTCCACACCTGTAAGTGTCTCTAACGTTCTGATATTACGCCCTTCCCTTCCAATGATTCTTCCTTTCATCTCATCATTTGGAAGCTGGACAACGGAAATCGTTGTCTCGGATACATGGTCCGCAGCACACTTCTGAATGGCTGTGACAACATACTCTTTTGCCTTCTTTTCAGCTTCTTCCTTCGCCCTGCTTTCCATTTCCTTGACCATTACTGCTGTTTCATGTTTGACTTCGTCTTCAACAATTTTTAACAAATGTTCTTTTGCCTGTTCAGAGGTTAATCCTGAAATTCGTTCCAGTTCCTGTATCCGCTCTTCGTTCAGTCTTGCAACAACTGCACTCTGTTTTGCGAGTTCTTCTTCTCTTGCGACAAGGCCGGCTTCCCTCTTCTCGATGGCATCCGCTTTCTTGTCAATGCTTTCCTCCTTCTGCTGAACACGTCTCTCGTAGCGCTGAGCTTCCGCTCTGCGTTCCTTGATTTCCTTGTCAAGTTCATTCTTGGTCTTAATGGATTCCTCCTTAATCTCAAGAAGTCCCTCGCGCTTCTTCGTCTCAGCAGTCTTGAGCGCTTCATCGACAATCTCTCTTGCCTTGTCCTCTGCATTTCCAATTGTAGCCTCCACATTTTTCTTGTAGTTTGAAAATGCAAAAAAGCAGCCCGCTACACATATTGCAATAATAATCACTGCCTCTAATACGTATAGCATCATATACAGGAGCACCTCCTTATTAAATTTTCATTGTGCAACTGTTCAGTGCCTCCACAGTTTCCTGCTCAACGCTGAAATCTATAAAGTATTCCGAATAGTCACTTGATCATATCTTTGCAGATACTACAACGTATTAACTTTACTCTTTTAAACGAGCGATGTCAAGCACTTATTCGCCAGGAGTTGCGCCCAGAATAACGCAAAAACAGCTTCAGACCGCATAAATACTATGTTTATATAGACTCTATGCTCTTTTATATTTTTGGAGTATTCAATACGAAATTTTATTGCACATCATGATACTCTGTCACAAGCTGGATTGCTATGTCTCTTGCCAGCGAACTGGATACATTTTTGCCGTCTGTCCTTCCAAGATATACGCAAAAGTATATATTTCCGTCTGTGTCCTCCGCAAATCCTGTAAACCATGCATCAACAACAATTCCCTCAGCCATTCCCATTCCTGTCTTTCCATAGATAGGAATATCTGTCTCATCCTGTCCCACTAGCATGACCTGTTTCAATTCCTTTTGTGTTTCCTTGGAATAATCCGCATTTTCAGAAAAGATATGCTCCATAACCTCCACCTGCTCTTTCGGAGAGATCAGCAATGACGACTCAATCCAGAAGCCTGTCAGCGCACGGTTGTTATTGTTCGTATTCAGCCGCCCCTCCCAATCAGAAAGATCGCAGTTGCCATAATGAAGTTTCTCAAGTTCCCTCTGCATCGCATCCTTTCCAATATCATTCACAACCTGCCTGTAATACCACACGCAGGAGGTTCGAAACGCCTCACCAAAATCAATGTCTCTATTCCAGTCCTCATTCCAGAATACCTCACCGCTCCATTTCCGGACAGAATCTTTTGGCTCAATAAGTCCATTCTCCAGCGCGGTCAGAGAAGAAATAATCTTAAACGTGGAGCATGGTGACCTTCTGGTCGATGCCAGTTCCCGATTGTATATCATATACTGTCCGCCAGAAGCATCATATATGACTGCCGCTCCATTGAGCCCGTCAAAATATTCTGACCAGTCCACATCCGTCACCTTTGGCTCCGCGCTGACACTCTGTGTCAAATCCTGCGTCTCTGTCTCCATTGGAACATAAATCTGTTCTATTTCAGTCTGCTCCATTTTTTCTTCTATACTATAGTTGTCCGCACAGCCTGATAAGATCAGTGTACATACCGCAATCCAACACATTCTTTTCCATTGCTTCATAGTCATATCCTTTCCCTTATTATACATTACACTTGTAAGATTTTAGATTATATAATATTACATCAGTAATCTTTTCCTGTCAAGTCCTTCTTCCGATAGCTGCAGAATAAACGCACGAACAAAGATGGCTATCATTTGGATTAATACTTTTCAACAAGCAGTCACGAATCACTTCCTTTTGATGCGCATTATCCTGAATTTCCAAAAAATTCATTCCTGCCTTCGCCCTTAATGGTAATTCCTCCGAAATGACTGTTTAAAAAACCCTCCTTTCCCAGTTCTTACGTCAAGATTGTCTGATTCCGCAGATTGTATAAAATTGTCCTCAAAACCAATTTCGTCTGCATTCCTTATAAATTCATAAGTGATCGTCGCAGGTGCATTTCGCTGTAGATAAATACATTTACTCGTTTTTGTAGATAAATTATAAACTTTAATCCTTGTATCACTGCCGCCAAAAAATTTGTTAAAATGTTCTACATAACAGAAATAATTTCCACTCCGGTCCCATCCGCATGAATATGGGGAAATGCTGCCAAATGTCTTGTTCCATCCTGCTCTCAGGGTACAGATCTTCTTTTTGCGCACTGCATCATATAAAAAAATGCGTTTTGCATGGTCTCCAAAGTACGCAGTCTTCCTGCCATCATCTGATACGCTACACTGGCTTGCGTCTTGTAGATATTCCTTTATTTCATTTGTTTTCACATTATACTGCATGACCCCGTTTCTCATAGGATACCATATATTACTTTTTCTAATGTCACACACTCCCCGGTTCATTTTAGGAACATCTATTTTTTTTGCATTATTGGTTTTCAAATCATATAGCAGATATTGCAATTCCTCATCTCCATAACACATAAGCATTTTTTCTCCACCATCAAAAGGAAAAGAACAGTCCCAGACAATGTTTTCCTTATTTCCAATGCGCATCTGCTGCTCACTGCGCAGAAGAACTGACGTTTCATCCTCCAGAGAGTAACGCACAATGCCTGACTCCAAACCGGATTCTGCATCATAGACTTCTTCTGGATACCACGGACTTCTCACTCCTGTTATATGTTTTTTCCCACTGTCGATCTTACAATTGTGAAAATATCCGTCAACCTTTCCAACTTCATATACCTTCTCCGTATCTGCATCATATTTGTAGATAACTGTTTCCATAGTCTGATTATCGTATGCCTGAAAATAGATATCTTCCATAGTTGGTATATCTTCCGTCAGCCTTATTATAATTCTGCACACTGATGCAAGCAGAATAAGCACTATAACCGTACATGCCCAAATTTTATTTCTTCTATTTTTTTCATGCAGAATTCTGTTTCGTCTCATATTGATTCCTCCAGCACATTTATAACCTACAGCAGACATTGTCTACAGCAATTTACATGGATTTGCATACTAAACTTTATGATACTATTCTATATTTCCTGTTTCCCATTCTCACAAAGAACTGTTGTCTTCTGATTGTTAATCCTCCAATTCATTCATGAATTGTATCAGTGCGTCATGTTCACTCTGATGATGCTGCAATGCCAAAATCGAGCCAACAATATGCAGTATAATTAAAACTAACCCTAACAGTGCACCAAGATGAAATCTTTCAGTATACACATCCGTGATACACACCCAGACTCCTATGCATCCTATAATAATTCCCTTTTGTGTCTGTCCCCATTGTATCAGACAAATGTATCATATTTGCATCATATTTAATAAAAGGGCACTCTGTTTTCCAGAATGCCCCTTTCTCGCGGTCCTCTTAATTGTCTCCTATTTTTATCGCAGTCTTCTCTGAACATCCTCCCACGCTTCCTCGTCGAATACCCTGTCACGGAAATAATACTTTTGGTCCTCCTCTGTAATATTACGAATTACCCTGCACGGATTTCCCGCCGCGATCGCCCAATCTGGTATATCCTTTGTCACAACACTTCCTGCCCCGATCACGACATTGTTCCCGATATGCACTCCCGGGCAGATAACTGTGTTTCCGCCGATCCAGACATTATCACCAATCGTAACTTCAATACCATATTCATAGGCTGTGTTGCGGATAGCCGGATGCACTGGATGTCCTGCTGTATATATCGCCACATTGGGAGCCATCTGGCAGTTATCGCCGATCACTACCTTTGCCACATCCAGAATCGTGCAGTTATAATTTGCAAAAAAATTCTTACCCACCTCGATATGCGTGCCATAATCACAGTAAAACGGCGGATTGATAAAGGCTCCTTCCGACTTGCCAAGCAGCTCCTTTACAATACTGCCAATTGTCTCAAAATCCGACCGGTCTGCTGTATTTAACTTCTGTGTCAGCCTTCTCGCCCGTTTCTGTTCCTCCATAACTTCCTCATCCGATATATACAGCATTTGCAAATCCCTTCGTTCTCTGTTTGTCATGCTCTCACCTGCTCCTTTTCTCAAAGTGTGCAAAAGAATCCTCTAAGATTCCCTTTGCAGATCAACAATATGATACCCAAGCTTCACTTCCTTGACAGCCCCTTCCTCATGCCGCAGTAGACCCATCAGCATCTGAACAGCGATCTCCCCGCTTTTCTCATAGGAATAGTGAACGGTAATCAACGGCGGCGCTGTCACCCTCGCCATATCAGAATCCCCCTGCCCCGCGACCAGTATCTTCTCCGGCACATCAATATGATGCTCTCGCAGGTACTGCATGGCGCCGGCAGCCATTGTGTCTGTCGCACAGATCAGCCCGTCCAAATCAGGACATTTCGCCAACAGTTCCCCTGTCTTCTCATATCCCGAACCAACGGTGAAAGCGGCTGTTGAGACATTCTGCGCAAGCTCTCCACAGCCCATGTCGCGCACTGCATCGCAGTATCCCTTGTACCGGGATTCTCCGACAGCCTTA
The DNA here is from genome assembly GCA_947178035.1 of uncultured Lachnospiraceae bacterium. GTDB lineage: Bacteria > Bacillota > Clostridia > Lachnospirales > Lachnospiraceae > COE1. The sequence continues at coordinate 7,043 of CAMWXA010000140.1, forward strand.
TCCTGCTGTATCGCGCTGATGTACCCCAGATTTTTTCTGCCTTTTTCCAGAAAAAGCTTTGTGAGGTCATAGGCGGCATGGTAATCGTCATGATACACACAGCAGTAACCAGACAAATACTGTCCCACAATCACAACCGGGACTGACACTCCTTTTAACACGCGCTTGTGTGCTGCCGTGAACACCGTTGCTATCAATATTACACCATCCACCTGCTTCTCGTGAAATGCAGTCAGATACTCCACTTCCTTCTGCGGGTCATTCTGCGTGACAGCGAGAAGCATCTGATATTCACTTTCATTCAATACAGAGAGAAGTCCCTCCACAATTCTGCCGATGGAAGCGGAGGCAACCTTGGGCACGATCACGCCGACCATCTTTGTCTTCTTCGTCCGAAGCGTCTGCGCCTGGAGAGAAGGACGATAGCCCGTCTCCTCCACAACCCTGCGGATTGCCTCCTGTTTTTCCTCCGAAATATAACCGTTGTTAAAATAGCGTGAGACGGCAGCGCTGGATACGCCTGCCCGCTTCGCAATCTCTGTTATGTTCATTGATACCATTCCTCACTTTTACACCAAAACGTTACCCAAATATTCTTTTACACTATATGTCATAACAGATTTTTCCAATCTCCGCAATAGATTTCACCTGAGATTTACTTCTATTTAAAATAATAAAATCCATAGGCCGGCATATTGACTTCATCTGGTTTCAGCTCATTTCCTGAAATCAATTCCACATACGCACCATCGTTCTCATCAATCCGTGCGGTTTTGTCATATTCGCTGAAATTAAACAGTCCGATGAGCTTCTCCCCGTCATAGTATCTGCCGATGCACAATACCGACGGGTCCCGTGTCTCAATCGTCCAAGTGTCGGCATTCGACACAAATACCTTCTCTGTCTTGCGAATCTGTTCCAGCTGCTTCAGTCCCTGAAAGATTTTTCCCTCCACAGTAGCTGTATCCTTCCTATTCTCCGCCAGCTTCCAGTTCATCGCACCGCGGTGAAGATACCGCGAGTCTGCCGCTTTATTCGGATCATCCTTGTAAGTGTAGTCATTCACCTGCCCGATCTCGTCCCCGCTGTACAGCACCGGGATTCCCGACTGCATAAACATATACGCGTGCAGCATCAGATCCAGCTTTACGGCCCGCTCCATCGCCGCGTCATCCTGCTCAAATCCAGCCTTCTCCACACCGCACATGGACGCCGTCGTACCACAGAAGCGGGCGTCACCTGTAACCGGGTCTGCATTGTAGAGCTCTCCGCGGCTGCTGCTGTCCCCGTCATACCCCTGAAAATAATCATTCAGGTATTTTTTATGAGCCCGCTCTTCCATACCGTCCATCTTCAATGTCGCATAGTCAAGCCCCCAGCCGATATCATCATGGCAGCGCAGATAATTCAGGAACACATAGTCCTTGGGCAGCGCATTCACGATGTCCAGCTGCCTTTTCAGCAGTTTGACATCCCTTGTCGCCACTGTATGCCATGTCGTCGCCATCGTGGTGACATTGTAGAGCATATGGCATTCCGGCTTCTCGACCGTGCCAAAATAGGGTGTCACCTTCTCCGGCTCCATAACAACCTCACCGAGCAGGAGTACGCCCGGGCATACAATCTCACTGATCATACGCATCATGCGGACAATCGTATGTACCTGCTTCAGATTGCGGCAGGGCGTATTTAATTCCTTCCAGATATATGGAACCGCGTCAATGCGGATGATATCAATGCCCCTGTTTGCCAGATAGAGGAAATTGTACATCATCTCGTTAAATACCCTTGGATTCTTGTAATTCAGATCCCACTGATAAGGATAAAATGTGGTCATCACATAGTGACCAATCTCCGGAACCCATGTAAAATTGCCCGGTGCCGTCGTCGGAAAAACCTGCGGCACTGTCTTTTCATACATGGCCGGCTCCTGTGCATTGTTGAAGAAAAAGTAGCGGCTCATATGCTCTCCGTCTCCCTGGCGCGCCTTTTTTGCCCACGCATGGTCCTCCGATGTGTGGTTCATGACAAAATCCATGCAGACGTTGATGCCTTTCTTGTGGCATGCAGCTGTCAGGCTGTCCAGGTCGTCCATGCTCCCCAGCTTCCGCTGCACCTTGCGGAAGTCTGACACCGCATAGCCTCCGTCTGAGCGTCCTTCGGGTGTGTCAAGAAACGGCATCAGATGAATGTAATTTACATTGCACTGTTCAATGTAGTCCAGTTTCGACTCCACACCCTTCATATTTCCGGCAAAGTTGTCGATGTAGAACATCATGCCGAGCATGTCGTTCTGCCTGTACCAGTTCTGGTCTGACTCCCGCTTCTGATCGCTGGTCTTTAACGTCTTGTCTCTCTCCAGGTAAAACTGCCTCATCGTGTCGCACAGCTCCGCAAACATAGAGTCATTATCGTACAACTCCATATAGAGCCAGCGCAGCTCGTCATGATGACGCTCCAACCGTTTCATGTATACACTTTCCTCTTTTTTCATAGCGCGATCTCCTTATATTCTGCATATTTTTCTGCCTATTTGATCTCCGCGCAGCACTGATACCAGCTGCGTAGGAATAGACTTGTCGTTCCGGCATACTGTATGTTATTAATTTCATATATCATATTCATCATACAACTAGGTTTATCAAATGTAAATAGACATTTTCCTAGTTTTTCCATATTATAT
>CAMWXA010000141.1 GCA_947178035.1 uncultured Lachnospiraceae bacterium
GAGTTTACATAAATAATCATACAATTTGCCATAATCTTCTTCCTTATGCGCATCTTCATAGGCGATTCCCGTTTTTGTATTTCTAATAATATTCGCTAATTCGCTCTGTTGTATATCCCCCATCATGATTGCTACAATAGGCTTCCCCGCAGACATATATTCTAACGCTTTTCCAGTAATGACTCCGCCCTGATTATTTTGATAATCATAAGAAGCCACAAGCAAAACATCTGACTGCTGTTGAAGTTCTAACGTATCTCTGTGCGACAATTTCCCATGTGTAGCACAATTTTTTCCAAGCTCATATTTTTGTGCCTGGCCCTTAAAAATTTCATATGCCGGATCATTTCCCGCATAATGAAATGCTATTCCTTCTTCATCAATAGCGCCTTTATTAATGGCCTCTCTGACAGCTTTGAATAACACTGATAAATCTCGAATCCCCCCATACATAGAACCCGTATATGTAAATACCAGCTTATTCTGATCAAGTCTTCCTGTACTTAAATTATCTCTGTCCGGCATATCATACCCATTCGTCAGACAGTGTACTTTTTTTCTATATTTTAAAGGTGCCTTCCTGCATATCCCTTTTGACACACCTAATATGCAGTCTGCCCCCCTCCAAATCTGTCTCTCATATAGTTTTGCAATCCAGCTCACATAGCAGGGCGTAAATTTATACCGATAGACAGCGTCACGGATATCAAATATCCAAGGTGTTCCCTTATGATATTTGTGATAGTACTGCCCCGCAAACAGGCTGAATATGTCGCCGTATGACGTAATTACATAATCAAAATTTTTACACTGCCTTAATATCTTTTTGATACTCAAAAACAAATCGTATTGTTTCATCAACCCCATGATATAATCCAAACTTCCCAAAAAGGGATATGCGGTTTCGAACGGATAAAATTCCATATTTCCAGTCTTGGAGTTTCTCCTATATCTGTTGTCTAAATTATCAAATCGTTTTTTCTTATATGGCTGAATGATTTCCTGATACTTTTTATAAAACATCTGATAAAACTTGGATTGATATGCGTAACAAACTCTTATGCCCTCTGCATCCTTTTTCAGAATTTCATCTTCCATTACAGTATTTTTTTCTGCTATTACCTGTACCTCATATCCATTCTGTTTTAAATATTTTGCTATTTTGCTTGTTCTGACAGCCGCAATTGTATTATCCGGCGCAAAATAGTTACAGATCAGTAATATTTTCTTATGTGTGGAACCAGCAATCATAAATAATCCTCTTTTCTTACACTCAGCACTTTATCAATCTTAGGCGACCCAAGTCCAAGAATCTTATGATTCCAGTATTTCCTAGCTGTCTCGCTATGGTCATTTGTAGCATCTAAAAGCACCTTTATATATACCTGTTTCATGTCCTCCGACTGCACAACAACTTTATCTGCGTTAAAAACCCCCGGCGTTGTGCAGAAATGTTTCATTCCTTCTATCCTTGCATCTTCATCCGGTTTGATTTCATCTAGGATAAAATACGGGATATAGACCAATTTATCAGTAAATTTCTTTAAGTTGTCCGAAAAGAAAAAAGGATGAACACTTGTCACATAATTTAACTCATCATACGGATTGTGAATATAGATCATATCTGGTCTGCGTACTTCAAAATCATATTTATCATATTTCGTAACCGAAACATAATCTGGATATTGATCCCCTTCATAATGCATCTCGCGAAAACTCCCATCCAGATTTTTATCAAAATAGGGGACAGGAATCACATACGCATCACAGTCTGGATCTGCATCCGCCGCCTTCCAGACGCTTTCCAAGGAATCCCACATGCTTGCCTTATACGGCAGAAATACTGCTTCCGTCCGAATTTTTATGTTGTTCCTAATGCTGTTTGACACCTTAATAAGTTTTTGCCGCAGGGATTTATATATTCTATTAGTACTTACGTTACTGTCTGACGATAAAGATTCATGGTTCTGATAAACCAGTTCACAGTATTCCTCTAAAACCATCACTGTCGGGTGTCCTTCCCCTTCCGTGTCCTCAATCAGGGTGCCTATGGCAACTGCGGCGTTTTGACAGTCTGCCAGTAGATCCTTTGCCTGTACGGTAATTCCCTGTTCTATACACCTTTTCATCTCATCATGGGCTTCTTCCATCTGCCTGATTGTTTCTTCTATCTGCCGCTTCTGCGCCTTTCTCATATCCTGTCCCTGCCGTTTCTTTGGCTGAAACTGTAAATATCCGCTGCACCTGCAGCGCCACTTACAAAACAGTCTTTCTATTCCAATAATAACAATAACCATCTGCCACAGTATTCGCGCACGGCATTCAGCCGCCATGCGCACTGCAGCACACAGGAAAAAGTACGTCACCCGAAACTTTTCCTTCAATGGATACATAGGGAATCACAGCCGCCCGTCAAGACGGTGCCGCCCCGTTTGGAACGGCTTCGTGTCACGCCATTCTCAGTCTCCATGCAGCCACGGATAAGAGTTCACACAACACCGGCGTACCTGTTTTTGCATATCCCCAACGCCGTTCTTGTCTTTTATATCAAGATATCGCCCGCCACAGTCCCCATTGCTTCTCTTTCACAGAGCCAACGTCTCCGCTAGCGCAGCGCAGGAGTAAAACCATGCTTCCCAGCCGATTCATCTTCCGAGCGTATCGCTTGACCATTTTTTATTTAATTGTTTCCCGCTTTTCCCCCTGTTCAGGGTATTCCTCGCACTGTTTACCTTTTTATTTTCCTCAAATCCGCAGGCGGAACACTTAAACTTTTCGCCGTCTGCATATCCAACCTGTCCGCAGGCGCTACATTCCCTGCCGATTCCCTTGCCGATTACTTCTACGATTTTTATGTTGTTTTTCTGGCATTTCCATTGTAGCCTTTCCGTCACGAAGCCTTTCTTCCACATCCTGAGCAGATGGGTATCGCCCGTTCCCTTCATCAGCATGCCTGGATTGCGTGGAAGTTTCACCATATAGACCACCTTTGGTTTTTCCTGTGCAAGCATCCTGTTGATTTCCATGTTCACGTAATTTTTAAGCGCCGCGTCCATTTTTTCCTTACGTGCCTGATAGTTTTGTGTACCTGATACGTTTTCCGATTTTTCCCGATAATTTTCTTCCAATATAAAACGGGATATTTCCTGCTGCATTTTTCCAAAGCTGCTACCGTATACGTTCCCAGTGCTTGTCGTAATCATATTCCATACTCCAAGTGAGATGCCGATTTCATTTACATAATCTTTATGCCGCTGTATATTTACAAAAATCGGTATGACGATTTCAATGCTTTTTTTCTGCAGATTTAAGCTGATATCGAGCATCCTGTCATAAACATTCGTGTCAGTCAGCGGTATAAACATTCTCTGACGATTTGCCTTTGTCGCAAGAAATATACCGTGCTCACCGTCCAGTTCGCCGTACCTGTATCCCTGTTTTTTAATAGTAAAACGCAATCTATTGTCCGTGTGCTGCTTGTGCAGTTTCTTCCTCGTCTGCCTACATATATATCTGTTGAGATTCTTAACGCGCTGCCCGCGCTCACCGCCAAGATCCGCAATGACTTTTTCATATACGGACTGTATTTTATCAGACAGCGGCGACGATTTTCCGTTCAATATATTCCAATAACAGACGTCTGTTTTAAGCACGAAGCGGATATAATGCCTGTCCTCCGGTGAAAACCGTTCATTTCTGCTGACATCATCGTTTATTCTGTTTCTGACCTGTGCCCACATAATCTTGATATCTGCTAACGCTCTGCTCACGGATGAGGAAAAATATACACTGGGAAGACCTATTTTTTCCCTGAACCCAGATGCCCTGACTTCAGAATCAACCTCATAGCCGGAATACACTTTTACAAGACTTTTGATGCCCCCGTATCTTTGGTAAATATAATTTCTGGTCACCATGCACCCGTGTCCTATCTCCATAAGCACATCCATGTTTTCACCACTGATTTTTCCTTTACTGTATTGATGTACGGCCTTGCATATCTTCTCGCCACTCTGCGGCAGCCCATTATCACCACTGTACTGTGATGCAGTCTCTGTTTTTGTGTTTTCCGCAGACACAAACTCCGCCTCCCGAATCAGGTATTGTCAAAAAGTGTACTTTTTGACAATATCCCGTCGGGCTGTATCATAACTTGTTAAAGGCTCTATTAATGAAAAAACGACAAAATATTCTGGCTTGTTGCTGGAAAAACTCGGAAATCTGCAAAAAGTACTTGCACGCTACAGGTTTTTTATATATAATATCTTTGTTGTTAGCAGTTTCAAAAAGTACACTTTTTGGAACTGCTTTTACTATGTTTCTGAACCAGCCTATATTCCCGCAGTCTGCGGTAAAAGGTGGTCTTACTCATGTTGCACTGTTTCAGCGTTTCTTCCAAGGGCTGCTTTTTTTGTTCCCACTTTCTGACAATTCTGCCAAAGTCATCCGGAACCTCCTTTTCGGGTCTTCCGAAACGTACTCCCTTTGCTTTTGCAGCGGCAATCCCTTCGCTCTGCCGTCTCCTTATGTTTTCACGCTCGCTCTGCGCCACAAAAGATAAAATCTGCAGCACCAGATCCGCAATAAAGGTCCCCATTAAATCTTTACCGTTCCTGGTATCCAACAGCGGCATATCCAGCACGCAGATATCGATGCCTGTTTCTTTTGTAAGAATACGCCACTGTTTCTGGATTTCCTCATAGTTACGCCCAAGACGGTCGATGCTTAATATATACAGAAGATCCCCTTCTTTCAGACTCTCCTGCATTCTTTTGTAGCCGGGACGATCAAAATTTTTGCCGGACTGCTTATCCATAAAAATATTCTTTTCAGGCACAGCCGCATCCCGCAGTGCATTCACCTGTCTGTCCTCATTCTGATCCATACTGGACACGCGCACATATCCATATACCTCCATAATATCAATTCCTCCATTCCGTTTTGTATATGATAAAAATTTTTTTTAAAACAAATCCGCTGCTTTACTGTCTGCTCCGTCATACATCCCTTATTGTACATAACTCCTTTAATGTCCTGCATAATCTCCTCACGACTTCTCCTTCAAAGTTTCTAAGTACAGAAGCTGTCACAAAGATGCAGAATACCATCTGTCTGTTCTCTGTTACCTCGCCCCTTTATCATTCTGTCTCGCCCGATAATCCCTGCCTGCTTCCTTTCTTTTACGCTCTGCTCTTTCTGCCTGAGCCGTTCCGTCCCCGTCAAGTATCTCTTTCTTTGTCCGCACATGACGTCCCTGCTCGTCATAAAACATATTCCGGATGGCAACCTTTCCATTGGCTGCTCTGGCCGCTTTCTCTCCACAAATTTCAGAACATAAAGAAAGCCGCCTGCTTGAAACCTGATATGTTGGTCTCAAAACAGACGGCTACACTTAGCCTTTATTTGCAGCCTTTCGGCTGCTCTTTGCCCTTATTTTGCAGCCTTTTGGCTACACTTTGTTCTTGTTTTCTTAAAATATGGCTACATTCACGTTTAATCATAGCGATTTTCATAAAAATAAGGCTACAATAAACTAAATTACCATAGCCTTATCCTATAGCCGTACTAAAATGCGTCAAAATCAATCAGATCATTGTCCGGCGGCTCGGCAGAACTCTCTGCCTCGTTTTTTCCTGCATACCTTCCGCACTCTAGAGCGTGTTTGAAAAATGCTTTCTGTCAGATGTGCGTCACAATTTGTGGGAGATTTGTGCCAAATGAAGGGCGCATAGCGGGCTATGTAACCTGAATTTGGCGCAAATATCGCGCAAAGTGGTGAATACGACGCGTACGCGTCGTTATGCAGATAACGGAAATGATTTTTCAAACACGCTCTAGTACCACTGTACCTGCATCTGCGCCATATACATTCCAAAAAGTGCCGGAAGGCTAATACAATCTTTTAGCAGAATCTGACATCTACACTTCACAACATATCACATCGTTCATAAGTGTAAATGTCCTCATCGTTTTGTCCTCCTCTTACATAACTTTCCATGCTATTGTTCTTTATATCTGCAGTATTCAGAATCTATAGATGGAACTAATTTGTCTGCAAAATCACATTGATATCCATTTCTGTAACCTTTGAAATCGCCTTGCCATCTGTCGAGTCAATTGCAACCGGCGATATCTTGTAAAACAGTGACAGTCTGTTTCCTACGTTTGGAAAATTCCATATTTTAGACCGCTCGTCTGTATCCGGATTCAACATCTGGACATGCAGCTCAGTACCGCCTGCCATATGTGGATCAGCCTCGTTTGAAAGAAGAATCGGATTGTCGTAAAAATACTGTATAATACGACCTAGTATCAGCTCGTCCCGCATCAGTCTGTAGGCAGCATCACTCTTGGAATAAGCTGTAATCATATAATAAAGACTCAACAATACAGGCGGCTTCGAAATCCGCTCTTTCGTCACCACGCGCGAATGCTGGAACACTTCCTCGCTTAACCGCACATCATACAGAAACGCTCCTACCACCACATCTCCCCTGTCCTCAGGACTTCTAAGCCCTATCTCGTCAGCGCTTTGTACCAGATCCGGAACCAATACATTCTGCAGCACTTCCACCAAACGTCTGCCAGTACCCGCGATTATTGTATAGTTTCCCATGAAAATCAACCACTCCTTATTTTATTTATCCTATTGTTTCATAAGCTGCTGCTGTTCAGACATCCACCAAAGTAGTGGGAATCATGCGCCAAAGCATTTTGTGTGCAAAATCTGTTATAATTCACACCTCAATAACGTATAAGCGGATAAAAACTGGTGTAGGTGTGAATTGTAAGCATAAGCTTATGGGATACAAATAATTGTATCATTTATTTGCTTGTTGTCATTTTACACAAAAATATTGCAAAAAGCAATCATTTTTAATAAAATTTGCTACACATTTCTGTATCTTTCTGATATGATAGGAATTACAATCTTTTAAAGAAAGGAAACCGTATCTCATGAACTTTCTGGAAATCACAATATACAGAATTATCCTCAAATCTTACCTGTTTCTGGAAGAAACCGGGCGCCAGAACAGCTTTGAACGCTTCCCCTATCTCCGCGTACTTACGGAACGCCTGACAGAAGCGCATCTGGAAGCATGGCAGCGCGATGCCGGTCCTGAGGCAACACGCTACTACGAACTTCTCTCCCGCCTCTGCGGAGAGGAGGAGGAACTGGACAGCGAAATATTGTACAATGTGCTTGATCTCTGTCTCGCAGCAGCGTATGTGCCGGAATTTGCCGCTTATCTGAACTATTATACCGGAAATATTGTAACCATACAGCTTGCATCAGAACTGCATGGCATCACGCATTCCAACTACAATGATATCATGCGCAGACTGCAGAAACTCCAAAAAGTATGTACTGTGGACTGGAACAAAAATCCCCTTCCCTACGCGGCAGTTGAGATTGACAATGCCCTGCTCTCCTATCTGACTGGTTCAAACAGTCTGTTTCCCAAACTATATTCTGACCGGGTAGAATATTTTGAGCGCGGTTTCACACTGCATCCTCTGTTTATCCGGCAGAACTTCGCCATGGAAGGCGCAGCATGGCTCTCAGACGCCAGCCATTTCCATGAAAACATTCTTCACTTAAAAGGGGCCGGCGGAAAGCGTTTTCTCGCCAAACATACTGCATGCCTGATGGAGAAAGACCTGCTTCTTGTCCATATGTCAGAGTGTAAACATTTGTTTGAGTCCAATACAGAAGATGACCCCTTCTGGAACAGGCTCGTCCACGTCGCCTATTTGAAAAATGCAGTGGTTTGTCTCCACGGCATCACCGCTCCACTGCTCCAGCAGATTCAGACAGCAGCATCAGACTTTTTGACCCGGACAGTCCTTCCTTTCGCCGAGGCAGGTATTCCCGTAATCTTGTGCACAGACGCAGAGACACACTTTTCCAGCGACTATTTCCATGTGCATCAGATTGCGCTTCGCGAACCCTCACGTGGAGAACGGGAAGCAATGTTTTGTGGTTTCTCAAGGCTTTACCAGCTTTCGCTGGACTGTGCCGACTGCTCTGTACGATACCAGCTCTCCGCAAGCGAAATTGCTGATGCAATAACACGCTGGCGCAATTCCGGTCAGAACAGTTTGGAGGATTTTGCTGGTATTTGCAAAGATATCCTGTACGAGGGACAAGACAATATCCTGGGACAGCTGCTGTACCCATCTATCCAGTTTAAAGATCTAAAGCTTCCCCTCCAGACAAAAAAGACACTGGAACAGATCTGCTGTAGTGCTTCCGAAGGATACCGGATTTTCGAGGAGTGGAACCTCAAACACCAGTATCCTTACGGAAGGGCTGTGACGGTGCTGCTCTACGGACCTCCCGGAACAGGAAAAACCATGACTGCACATGCCATAGCCAAAGAACTTGGCACTGCACTGTATCAGGTTGACTTGTCACATGTGCTTGACAAGTACATTGGTGAGACGGAGAAGCATCTGGAGCAGATCTTTGTATTTGCCCAGAAGGCAAAACCCGTACTCTTTTTCGACGAAGCAGATTCTCTCTTTGGCAGGCGCGGCGAAGTGACGGACGGAAAGGATCGCTATGCCAATATGGAGGTCTCCTACATCCTGCAGCGCATCGAACAGTTTGACGGCATTGTAATACTCGCCACAAATCTGTACCATAACATCGACAAAGCCTTTCTGCGCCGCATGAAATATGTCTTAAAATACCAGTCTCCTGATGCCGCAATGCGGCGAAGCATCTGGGAAGACTGCTTACCTCCAGAGCTGCCACGCGAAGAGCTGGACATAGATTATCTGGCAAAACAGTTTGACTTCACCGGGGGCATTATCAAAAATGTGGTCTATGCCGCATGTGTTATGGCAGTCCATGACAAAAGAAAACTCTGCATGGAACACGTATTGAACGCTGTCCGTGCAGAGTATGAGAAGCTGGAACGTCCTGTCACCATGGATATGTGGGGAGAATATTGGGAGCTTATGCACATGATAGATTAATGGTGTGCATATTTGCGCAATCCTACAAAGCGCGCAGCTGTGTCATCCCTCCCACCAGTATCAGCCTGTTATCCGCATAAATCCCCGGGAACTGGCTCATGCTCAGCGGATTGGTGCCGCGCCCCGCTTCGATCGTGTATCCGGGACGATTGTACGCTTCGATAAACCAGTCCTTATAGCCCGCATAGCCCGACGCATAGGGTGTCTCCTCCACCAGATAGCCGCTGACTCTTCCGAAATACTCTGCAATACGTCTCGACCGCTCCGGCTCATAATCGAGATACTTCCAGTAGATTACTTCACCCTGTGTGTGGTAGGCAAGTACCAGCTGAAAATTATGTGCTGTCGTAAAATGGTACATATTAATGCTCTCGATTGCCGAGAGCGGCGCCTCCCCCACAAAATCTCTCGGCGCCGGGGACGTGTATCCCTGTGCAAACTTAATCTCCCTTGCATTTTCCCATCCAGCCGGAAACTGAAGATTCAAATCGATTCCGTTGATATTTGCCTTCCATCCGTCTGGATACGGTATCGACGGATAATCCGATGAAATCGCCATCGTCTGCTCGACATACTCCTCATTTCGTATCATTCCGTTTACAAGGTCAGCGCCATCGGGATTGACCATCGGAATCAAATATAAGCTGTACTCGTTAAACAGCGCCTCCGTGTCTTCCCCATAGAGATCCTCGCCCGCCGCAGAAG
>CAMWXA010000142.1 GCA_947178035.1 uncultured Lachnospiraceae bacterium
GCAAAATATGCGGACTGTTTACAAGCGAGCCCTTGATCGGAAATACACTGAGCACATCCGCCAGTATCGCGCCGAAGATCAGACACTCCTCATAAAAAAGCTCACACCTTGCCGTGTCCGTCCTCCCCGCAAACCGCGGAACCAGACCGACCACAAAAAGCACCGTAAAGACACCCGCAGAGACCATGATTCCCGAGCTGATGCCGATTATCCACAACAATATGATTTTCCAGACCATCAATCCACATCCTTCTCCAGTTTCTGCCGGTCAGCCATCTCCACAAGCGCCTGATTGACGTCGCGCTCATAGTTGCGCATCTCCACCTCCAATGGCGTCGGATCAGAAGTAAGCCGCTTCCCGCCGATATGATTGTAAAATACAATAATCCCTGCTGCCAGACCAATCGAATACGAGATCTCCAGCGCCGTATACCCGTCTGACTCCACGCCCGTCACCAGCTCATAGATCCTGCTCAGCACATCGCCCAGTCCGACATCATTGTGAAATGCCATGATCGTGAACGCGGAGCCAAAAAAGCAGATCAGCGACACAAACGCAATCTTGACATACGCCCCTATCCCGTTTTTCTGTTCCGGCTTGTCATGCTGCAGTGACGCCTTCTCTATGATCACATCGGTCTCGCCGATGCTCTCGACTGTGATTCCCGGGCAGAGCTTTGTGATCTGCTCTATGATCTTCAGGACACTGATCACCACCCTCGGCTGCCCCTCCTGCCGGAAACGGTGTATCTTGAGCGATTCCGCTTTCGCCCTGACCGCCTCGTCCTCACAGTATACGCTCGCTACATCCGAGAGCTCCACGTCAGCCTTCGCCAACGCCACATTCTGTTTTGCCATAAGATACAACACTACATTTGCCACAAAAATACCATGCCTTTCCGAAGCCAGACTTTTCCGCTTTCGCTTCTTCATTCATGGTTATTATTGGCGAATATTTTATTTATATGCATAAAAAGCGATCTCAATCTTTTAATAGAATTATATCGAACTAAACAGGACAGCGTACCCATTCTGTTTTTTCCATTGCAGACCTCATTCCCTACTATATAGAAAAGAGCAAGCAACTGTGGCGCACAACTGCCAGACGATGCAAAGATCTGCCCTTCCTATGGCACGCCTGTCGCTTCAGGAAATGAACTCAACATAAAAGATATTGCAAACTTTGCCGGAAACAGGCCAAAAGATGAATATGATGCCATGAAATAAAATCATAAAGGGGCATGCCTTAAACTGGCTACCCTTTTTGCCAAATACCAATATAAACCCAACCTGTCACGATCCAATCAGACATTCCTTGCCCTTAAAGGCAAAGCCATACTTTCTGATATTCTCTGGAGCAAAACCATCTGCAACAAATTTTGCCTCATACAGTTTTTCTTCAATCTGACTCAGGGCGTTTGTGACTGTCTGGGCAAGATCTTTTTCTTTCAAAGGTTTATGCACCTTAAACTCTATGATATAGGCACAGTCCCTCTCCCTGTCATTTGGAATAAGCATGATATCATACCGTCCAAAGCCTGTTTCGCACCATTGCGTCGTTAAAATTTCTTGACGATGCCACCGCATCGCCGTCGAAATTTTGCCTAGCACTGGCACGAACCATGCAGCTCACAACTCTAATTTCTGTCTGGATGGAGCACTAGAGCGTGTTTGAAAAATCATTCCCGCCATCTGCATAACGACGCGTACGCGTCGTATTCACCACTTTGCGCGATATTTGCGCCAAATTCAGGTTACATAAGGCATTGCCCTTTATGCCTTTGCCTTCTATGCGCCCTTCATTTGGCACAAATCTCTCACAAATTGTGACGCACATCTGACAGAAAGCATTTTTCAAACACGCTCTAGCATACTCACTTTCATGCACAATCCAAAGGTCACGCCCTGCCCCATAAAAGTCTGGTCTACCATGTTGTAAAGGGAATTGATAATCAGTGCTATGATACTGGGAACAGCATAGCTTGTAAGCAATTTTCCGATTTTTTCATAGCCGAGCGGATTGGCTGTTGTCTGTGTGATCCATTCATCGTGTCCTCCTTTAATTAGAGTTCTGGTCAGTCTTTTCGACCGCCAGTATATCTTTGTCCGTGCATTTATTCTGGAATAATATTGTACAGCTATTGCATCTTGTATTTTGAAATCATATAATAGAATTTGACAATTCAGAATCAGACAAATCAAAATTTTCTCAGCTAAGGGAGGATAAAGAAGTAGTGGATAAATTAACAATCAAAAAAGCTCGATTAGATCAGTCTGACGAGATTAATGAAATCGTAAGTAAAACGATAAAAGAAATATATTCAAAATACTATCCGAATGAAGTAGTGGATTTCTTTTTGGAATTACATAATCGCGATAATATCAATAATGACATTTCGCAAGACAATACCTATGTGATAGGTTGTGGAACTGCCATTCTCGGAACAGGCACAATGAATCAAAATGCTATTTCAAGGGTATATATAACTCCGAATAATCAGCATGAGGGAATTGGAACCAGACTCATGGATTATTTGGAAGAGGAAATAATAAAGAATTATTCGTATGTAACTATAGATGCATCGCTGCCAGCTGCTGAATTTTATCGCAAGCGGGGATACGAATTTATAAGACAAGCGGAGCATTCCGTTGCAAATGGCAAATTATTGTCATATTCAATTATGCGAAAAAGAGAATTTAATATAGATCCGGCTTTATATAATGCCCCATCTGTTCTTGTCCGAAAAGAGATTGAATTGCAGGGGCTCGATTTTGATGAATATCAGACAAAGGTTCCAAATAGAGTCTATTTGCTGGCTGATAGTCTGTTTGATTCGATGCTCGCAAAGAATGTTGGTACGCTTACATTTGATGTCGGTGGAGGCATATATGTAATGAATCATAACAGCAATTTAGGTTTTGCAAAGGGTGAGATGTGTTCACCAGGGCTTGCAACGCAAGCAGAGGATTTATATGCAGCAGGGGTTAAGGAACTGATTCATATAGGATTTGCCGGTGGGAATAAGATTGGGGAGTATGTTCTTACCGATGGGGCTTATAACGATACCTCTATTACCAGATTATACGGATTTAAGGGTGAACTAATCGAATCAACAAAGGATTTGACAGATTCTTTTTGTATGGAGCTGGAGAAAAAGGGGATATCCTGTATTCGCGGTTATCATTGGACAACCGATGGTGGATATGTTCAGCCTGAATGGAGAGGACGATATTATTTAAACGATCTGGGGGCGAAATGCGTTGAGATGGAAGGAGCAGGATTATTTACAATAGCAAATTTCCGTTCTCGTAAGGCAACAGCGATATACGTTGTATCTGACAGTGGATCAAATGATGAATGGAATCTTGGCTGGGGTGAAAGAACTCTTGAAAATAGCATTCAGAAATTGATTGATGCACTGGCGAGAAGTTGATTGCGCTAATAGAGAAATTATAAGTTTGGGAAAACGAAATTTCCAGTTTTCAGGGCAAAAAGAAAACCGGGACGCGGCGGCTATCACATAGCCACTGCGCCCCCATTATTATGGATACAGCGATTGGACTATCGCGCAATAGGACAGCATTTTTTACTTTTCAGACAACGGCTTCCACGATAGTCTTGTCCCCAAGTGTGATCGTCTTCACACCAATCTCTTTCTTTTTATTAAAATTAAAGCTCAGCATATATCCCTAACACAAAAAATACTGTTCACGTCCCTTCTGGTATTGACACAATTTTGTTTGTGAAAGGCGTAAACAGCGATATTTTGGCGCATAATTTCTACAGTTCTTATATGGATGCCTAAACAGCAATACACGCAGTAATGAAATATGGAATTTTTTTCATTGAACCCTCAAAAAGAATACAATATAATTATATCTTGAAAACTTTTGTTGCAACTATACATTGATGTGTTTCGTTCGTCAGAAAGCATAAAGGAACCGTGCAGAAATAACCTGTACAGTTCCTTAGAAAAAGAGGTACCTAATGAACCAAAAGCAAAAAATAGACTTCACAATGATTACAGCCTGCGGTGAATGCTGCACTGGCTGCCCCCAAAAAGTAAATGGCATCTGCAAAGGCTGTATCGAAGCGGACGGCTATGTCCCAGAGTGGACAGAATCTGGCAGATGCAAAGTACATGTCTGCGCGAAAAATCACAACGCACAATTCTGTGGTATCTGTAAGGAGTTTCCCTGTGAACAGCTGACTTCCATCATACACTGGAATCCCAATATCGTGGAACATTTAAGGACACTGGCAAAGCAGTATCAGGAACAAAAACGTTAAAGAACTGTACAACAGAAAACCACACAGCATCCGGGCATATAAAACAACGGTACGCCAGGATGCTGTGTGGCAGCAGAACATATGATTAAACCTGAAATAAACAGAACGCTATGCGTGTGAACACAAAAATGGTGCGATTTTTTCTTCGATTTCCATATCATCTGAATAGTATTTCAGACAAAGAGGACCTGACAAGTCCAATGCCATTACCCCAAGTATGGCTTTTGCATTGACGGTTCTTTTCCCAGAGCCCAAATCAAAGTCCGTATCAAATTGATCAATCATGTTCACAAACTGTCTCACCTGTTCCGCACTGTTAAATTGAATATTTACCTGTTGCATAAAACCATTCCTTTCTTTAAATTTGATTTTTACATTGAATCTTATCGCAGTATCAATGTGAAGCGGCTATATGTTATCCGTTTCACATATTCCATTATAATACAATCAGATTTGCAAAATGTAAATAGTTACTTTTCATAATTTTTCCAGTAAAAATTAAAAAATATTTGTGAAAACGATTTCGCATCAGTATATCATAGGGAGAATTGCAGCACTTTATCTATATGGACATTCTCATTAACATGTGCTATGATTCCTTATATATTAAAGCACCCAATCCCAAACTGAAAAAATAGAAAATGCCCAAAACAAGATTCTGTCTGCTGAAAGGATTGAACTGATAAAATACCCATCAGTAAATGGGAATTGTTTGAAACGGAGTTGAACACAAGATGAAAACAGATGGTTTTACCTACATATCTAATCGCATCAAAGAATTTTATCCAGATCAGGAAGGACTTTATTGCGGAACTCTTATTCCCGGTTTTCTGGGCGGCAATGATCCGCTGGACGGCGTTGAAATCTGGGAAAGCGATAAGGGCTGTCCACATTGGCTCTATGTCACTTATGGGTTTACAGATTTGTATCCCGACGATGACGCTGAGGATAGTGATGATATGGAAGATATGGACAGCATGAACGCCCAAAATAATATTGACGACAGTGATGGTATTGATGACGAAAACGACACCGGTGATAATCAGGTAAGCGGTTTCGGCTTCGAACTTACTTTCCGCCTAAAACGCGGCAGCGAGGACACAGCACCGGGTTGGCCGGTCAATCTGCTGCAAAACTTAGCACGCTATGTCTTTTCTACAGGCAACACCTTCGATTCCGGACACAATTTGAATGCCAATGGTCCAATTGCCTTGGAAACAGACACCCAGCTGACCTGTATTGGCTTTTTAACTGACCCCGAATTAGGCAGAATCGACACCCTGAACGGTTCTATGGTTTTCCTGGAGGTCATCGGTATTACAGAGGACGAACTGAATTCCATGATGTGCTGGAGCGGCGAAAACTTTTTAAACGAGCTAATCAAACATATTCCATATGGAATCGCGGATTTATCCAGAACAACACTGATGCATCAACCAGATTTCCGCCGTGCCTGGGAACAGGGCGTAGCGCGCGACGGCTCCTCCACCAGCGCAATATACCTGCCAGAAATCACTGCCAGCTTTGAAAACAAGAAAGGCTATCTGCAGTTAGGTGCAGGCCACATTGATCAGATACGGACTTTACTCAAAGCCAGAATCGGAAAAGACAGACCATTTAGCCTACAATGGAAGAATGACACCTTCGTCTGTTTCAAATGCGCGCAGAAGCCGGGTATCGAAACAGAAGATGACGCCCTTGTGATCTCACTGACGCCAGAAAATCTCAATGAGATCTGCCAGCTTTTGAAACCGCATGTCGGAATATATTTCATGAAGTCGATACCGCTTACTATTGAAGTTGTCCCTACACATATCCGGGATAATGATGGAACGATTATACAGACAATTGAATAAAAATCCAGCCATGCCAGATAGTCTCGCCTTCCTTTGCAGCGTTCTCTTTCCAGCATGGCTGAAATCAAATTTTTATTTCACGACCTTTTCGATAATGCATCTGTGCGGTTCTCCGATTCCTTTAGAACACGCATGACCTCTGGCCATCCGCTCACATTGATCGCATTCTCGAATTCCTTGCTAATCTCCTTATTTGGAATAAATGCTTCTTCCGTCTCAAAGTCATATCCAAGATATCCCAGATGAATCAAAAGTGTCAGCACATCATCCTTTATCTGAAAATTGCGCATATCATTCTGAAATGTGCATGTGTTTACTTTCACACGTCCGCCGCCAAGCATCTGGACAATATCTGACCGAAGTCCGTCAAAATCCATGTCAATATAGATTTTCAATGCATCATAAGTTTGTTGATGTCCAGTAATTTGAATACTTATGACAAAGCATTGCCTCCACCACAGATTTCGGATTGTAAATATGCTGAAACTTCGTGAACATATATCCGTCATACCAGCTGCCTGCTTCGGTAAAATCCATATCGAACCGCTCGCATAATAATTTTACCTCGTCCTCCATAAAACCAGTATATTCCTCCAACGCTTTTTGATCTGTCATAGAATACTCCCAAAACATATTCAATGCAGAATGCTGTCCGTACTTCTTCACTGGCAAAATCCCTGTCATATAGGCAAGCGCCACATACGGCTGGTCCTTCAAAAGTTTGCGCAGAAAATCGAGATATTGTTTTTGCATCTGCTCCGATTCCTGCCTCTCACGCATCACACAGTCCCACTCATCAACCAGAAAAATAAACTGTTTGTCCGTTTTCGCATAAATCCTCTTCAATGCATCGGCAAGCCCAATGTCTGGTTTCTTAAGAAATCTATTATATGGGAGGCAGCATGAATTAACAAGGCATAAATGCAATCTGCCTGTCATGGCACATCGCTAATCATAGTATCGTTGTCAGACCAATTCCTGATACTATCACCGAATCACTCTGCTGGTGAAAAAATCTCACACATTGTGTTCTTGATGTTTCCACCTCTGTTCCATATAATAAAACCAGAAAGCAGCGCCGCTTCCTAAATCTAATGCCTTATTTGATGCAAACAACTTCATTGTTTAACAAAAAAGTCTGTCTGCAAACATAATGGCATCTATTATGAAAGGAGCACATACCATGAAACTACAAATCGGAGAAACAATCAAATGCCTGCGAAGGGAAAAGGGCATCACCCAAGAAGAACTTGCAGAAGTCCTCAGCGTATCATGCCAGTCCGTCTCGCGTTGGGAACTCGGCACCTGCTATCCTGATATCGAACTACTTCCAGAAATTTCAAACTTTTTTGCAATTACTGTGGATAAACTGATTGGAGCAGATAATGCCATTGAGAAAAATAAGGTTGACGAATACCTGAACCGTTATCAGGAAGCTATCAGTCATGGAAATATAGCACTCTGCATCCAGATTGCCCGCGAAGGCGTCAAAGAATTTCCAAACAATTATACATTGCTCAACAAGCTGATGTATGCGCTGTTTCTAGCTGGGGACGAAGATGGCAATATTCCTGATTGGAAGGAAAAGATGCAAAAATATGACGCAGAGATCACTGCTCTGGGGGAGCGTATCATGAAATACTGTCCTGAACAAAACATTCGCCTGGAGGCTGCTTCAAGACTTGCCTTCAACCACTGTGAAATGGGACGTAAAAAACAGGGACGAGCAATCTATGAAACACTCCCGCCCCAACAGTTCTGTCGCGAATCCCATATATGGTGGGCGCTTGACGACGATGAAAAGCTTCCTTTCACAAGGGATTTCATCCGCCAAAGTTATGAAAATCTGAGGGCAGGATTATACAATATGGTCTTCGGACGGCTTCTGCCAGATAAAGAACTGATTTCTGTATGCAAAAAAACATTGGCGCTTGATGCACTTATTCGTGACAAAGATGCTGTACACCCACGTCACTATCTCGCACAATTCCGATGCCTGTTTGCCCGGATTTACGCAAGACTTGGCCAGACAGATGAGGCGATGGAACAGCTTCGGATTGCTGCAAACCATGCAGCTGCATTTGACAGCCGCCCCGAAGAAGGTACAACATACAGTCTGCTTCTCGGTGAGACCAATTGGAAACACACTGATTTTGAATCAGATGATTCCAGAAGTTGTCGGGATATTATGCTTCATAAATGGCTGGCACATTCTGACTTCGATGCAGTCAGGGACTCTGCTGCCTTTCAGCAAATTATCCATATGTTAAAACCATAAAAATACAGGAACTGGTCAAAAATAGCCCGACTTGTCTATTTTTGACCAGTTCCTTGTTAATAATCTAAAATCTCTCTGCGCAATGTATCATCTGATGCGATATAGTCTTTTTATTCCATTCTTCACGCTGCTCCTTAACAAAATCCGTTCACAAGTGACAGTACCTCATCCTCTGCCGGCATCACGCGCAATGCGCCCTTCCGGGTCGTGACGATGGATGCCGCCGCATTGGCAAAGGTCAGCATCTGTGTCAGCTTTTGCTCGTCGAGATTCTCCAATCCATACTCCAGCACATGATGCAGACAGCACGCTCCAAACGTATCGCCCGCCCCGGTCGTCTCGATTGTATTTTCCTGCAGAAAGGGCTTTACTTCCACGCACAGGTCTCTGTAGTAAGCGCGGCTGCCCTCTTTCCCCATGGAGAGCATAATCAGCGGTATATCGTACTGGCTTCTCAGCCTGCGGATACCGGCGTCAAAATCCTCTTCCCCTGTAAACCATTGAATCTCATTGTCAGATATCTTCAACACATCACATTTGGAAAATCCATAGGCGGTCTGTTCCTTCGCATCATCCAACGACTTCCAGAGAGGTGGGCGCAGATTCGGGTCAAAGGAGATGACCGCGCCGCCCGCCTTTGCGATATCAACCGCTTTCTTCGTCGCACTGCGCACGCCTGCATCTGTCATGGAAAGCGTACCAAAATGGAAAATCGTTGTGTTTTTCAGCAAATCCTCACTGACTTCATCTTCCCGCAGCATCATATCCGCACCGGGATTCCGGTAAAAAGAAAAGTCCCTGTCGCCGTCAGGATACGTATGTACCAGAGCGAGTGTCGTGTGAATCTCCTCGTCCATATACAGGCTGTCGGCATTGATACCAACCTCTATAATCGCGCTCTTTAACTGTTCGCCAAAGAAATCCTTCCCGACCTTCCCGATAAAGGCCGTCCTGCGCCCAAGCTTTGAGAGCATTGCAAGCACATTGCAGGGCGCCCCGCCGGGATTTGCCTCAAACAGCGGATTTCCCTGACCGCTCACACCATTCTCTGTAAAATCAATCAACAGCTCACCCAGAGCCACCACATCAAATCTCTCCATTTTGCACTTCCTCCTGTTTATCATTCCGCATCTGCATTCCCAATACACAGCCGTCTGCTTAATCAATACACACGGCCGGACAAGGAATTTTGCCGCTTTGCGGCATGCGGCTGCAATCACTCTGCACTATATATTGATTGTACATC
>CAMWXA010000143.1 GCA_947178035.1 uncultured Lachnospiraceae bacterium
TAATTATTTTTATTTATATTATTTGAGGTTATTTATAGTTCAGAATTGGGTAATTAATTTAATTATTGGAGTATTTTGTTTATTGGTAAAGCTAATATTGAAACTGACTGCACAGGGCAAAAGTAAAACGGAAACATCTAATCATCTTAATACTCATGATATTGATACACCATCAGCAAACCAAAAGAAAAAGGGAAATGCAAATATATGAACATATTTTCTATTCTTTCTTGACATATTCTCCCCAATATCGTACAATAGTTCTTGAACAAATGTTTTTGATCATTCTATTGTAAAACACGCTCATTATTGATATACTAAAGGAGAACAATCAATGTCAGACAAAGCAATGCCAACTGGAAAAAAGTATCACCTGTATGACAGAAAAACGCAATGGCATATGGCAGTCACACCTGCGATGAAGCTTGAATTTATGGAGTACAGTCAGGTACTTGACTATATACCAGAGCGCCTGCTCAACACCAATGCGCTGCAAATCGACCTGCTAATCATCAAAAAGGCGGAAGACATACGCATAGAGAACGAGATTGGCAGAATCTTCCAACGCCACAATATCATCGAATACAAGTCACCGCATGACAAGGAAGGCATCAACACATATTTTAAAGTCCATGCATATGCAAGCCTCTACAAAATAGGTGAGAAAAATACGGTCTATGAACCAGCGGATATCACGATTACCATGATACGCAGAGGAAAACCATACAAGCTTTTTCGATGGTTCGCGCGGCAGGGATACAATGTCAAAGAAATGTACAAAGGCGTATATTATATAGAAAATGCCGGATTTTTCAAGACACAAGTTATCGTGGCAAGAGAGCTTTTGGAAGAAAGTCATGTATGGCTCACATCACTGACAGATGCCATGAACAGGCAGCAGGCAGAAAACCTGATCATCAAGTCCAGAGAACTGTCAGATAAGCCCGAGGCCAGCTATGTTGATGCAGTACTGCAGATTGTATCAAAGGCAAACAGAAAACTATTTGAAGAAATCAAGAGGGAGGACAGGAATATGTACAGTGCATTGGTAGAACTTATGCAGCCAGAGATTGATGAGGCGGTAAATAAAGCAGTTGAGAAAACATGGAATGAGGCAGTCATCGAGACAACGAACAACATAACTGCACAAAATAAGGTTGAGGCAATCGAGAATGCTATCAAAAAGCTGAATATGACAGAGGAAGAGGCCTGTGCCTTTATGGACACAACGAAGGAGCAGTATGATGCGTATAAGCAGATTATTAAAAACGCAGACAATAAAAAACGGAAAGCATAGATCTTCCATTTTAATCAGCACTAATACGAACCAAGCAATTCCATTGTACCGTCATCTAATTTTCGGCGGTACAAATCTGTCTGCAGCCTGCGATAGCCTTCGCCTCATCTGGTCGTATATTCCTGGTCACATACACTGAATGTTACTTCAAAGTACAGATATCCATCTGCATAGTACAGATGTTCAAAGGCAGTCTCATCGACTTCTCCATCGCCTCTCTGCCCAACATCACTGTCAATCTGTGCCGCGACCCTGACAATCGTGTTGGAATCCACCAGAAACGCATAGACATCTCCGTTCCACTCGCAAAGAACGCTGCGGGCAAGCTCCCCCTGACAGCAATAGGGAAATCCATAGCTCTGCTGTGCTTTCTGTACCAGCTCCGGCGGCTCCTCTGTTACCAATCCCGATGTATCATATACCCCGAACAGATATTTCTCACAGACACCTCTGCCAGACACCGTGATTCACTGCCATCCTCTCTGATTCGATATAAGTGATCGTCTGACTGACTGGCTGACATAATAATTACCATCAGAAAATCTAACCTTGCTCTCATGAATGTCATTTCATTTATTATCAAACCCCTCTATCCACCATTTTAACACCTTGGGCGTATTGTCCGCCTCCCATGTGATCAAGAATTGCGCTATAGCGACGCCATGTGTGATACCGCCTTCCCCACACAAGTATTCCGATGCCTGCAATACTTGCTTCCCATCGTATTCTGCCACACACAAGTCAAAAAAACCTCCCACATTGCCGCCTACGTCTCGCACTGTATCAGGTAATTCCCACCCCTCAATATTCTCTGCGCGAAAAGAAATCTGTTCGTCAAGGCAGGCACAATAGGCACTGTAGCTATCCGCATCCGGTTCCTGAAAAACATTGACAGAAAGACCATACTCACAATATTCCTCCTCATACTCAAAGTCAGACGGCAGCTGCATCCGCGCTATAGAATGATTTTTATATTTAAAAACCGCCTTGTAATGATCCCCTGTTCCACCGCATCCCGTTCCCTGCGCACTGAATGTAATTTCAATATGACCATCATTATCAAGATCTGCCCAAAATGAACTATACCACCCAAAATAAGGACAGTCTTCCTCCAAAAAACAATATGGTTCATCTTCATTCATATAAAACCAAAGACCACCAGTACCATAAAGAAATTTTTCCTGTACGTTCTGCACCACAACGAGCATATCTATCTGCCCGTTATCATCCATATCACCAATTCGAAGCCCTGTAAGTTCCATCACACCGTTCTGGAAAATATTATCATCCGTCAAAACCTGCAGATACGCCTCCGCTTCCTGCCGGTCAATGCCCTGCACCGCTGCCTGCTCATAAAACATCTCCTCATTGATCTGCATCTGCTTTTCGGGAGAATATTCATCAGGATTCTCAAAAATACCGCTCTCACTCTCCTTAGACTGCGCTGCTAAAGAATCCTTTTGCCGTTTCTCCTGAACAAAATTTTCTTCGCCCTGCTGTGCTTCCCCATGCATAGCGCTTTGTGCCATATCCTGCCCGTTTTTTGTCGCCTCTGCCCTCTGACCTGATGCACAGCCAACGCTTCCGCCGATGCATAGCAGTATCAGAGCTATCATGCTAACGCTACCGGCTGCTCTTTTCACTGCTGATTCCTCCCGCGCAATCAAGAATAAGTACTTTCATCCGTCTCAATCCACCAGTCGACCACTTTGGGCGTGCCATCGGCCTCCCAAATAATCAGGAATTTTGCGATACCGACGCAGTGTACGACGCCTCCCTCCGCCGACAGATACTCAGACGCCTGCAGCGCATTCTTTCCCTCATACTCCGCCACGCACAAATTGTAAAAACCGCGCGCATTGCCGCCAACAGATATTTCGGTATCTGGCAGCTCCCATACTCCGGAATTCTCCGCCTGAAAATAAATCTGATCCTTCAGGTAATCACAGTAGGCACTATAGCTATCCGGCTGTGGCTCCTGGAACACACTGATCCCAAGCCCGCAATCATAATCTTCCACGAGGTCCGTCGGCAGCTTCATCCGCTCGATCGCATGATTTCTGTACTTGAAAACAGCCTTATAGGAATCTCCCACTGCACCGCAGCCTGTCCCCTGCGCGCTGAACACAATCTCCACATTCTCATCATTGTCAATGTCGTCCCAGAAAACATCAAACCATCCATAATACGAACAGTCCTCCTCGGAAAAACAATAAGGCTCGTCCTCGTTCATGTAAAACCACAGACTGCCAGAGCCGTAAAAAGGCTTTTCCTGTGCATCGAGCACCATCACCAGCATATCTGCCTGACCATTACCGTCAATATCGTCTATCTGAAGCCCAGTGAGCGCCATCGCCCCGTCCTGAAAAATATTGTCTTCTATCAAAATCTGTAAGTATGTATCTGCAGTCTGTCGGTCGATCCCCTGCTTCTCTGCCTCCTCAAAAAAACTCTCTTCATTTTTCCTGATCTGCTCCTCTTGGAAATACGCTTCTGTCAATTCCTCCTGACTGTCCGATTCCTGTACTGATGGCTTCTCTTTTCTTTCCTCTATCGTTTCTCCTGTCGTCTCCTGCTCCTCTTGGGAAGGATTCTGCGTTGTCGCAGCATACTCCGCGCTCTGATCAGATGTACACCCGAAACTAACTCCTATACATATCGATAATAAAATGAAATATTCAACCCTGCTGACACGTTTTCTCATTCCTGTTTCCTCCTACGCACACTTTCACTAATATCAATTTTACGTTGGAAATGCATCATGTTTGTATCAAAATTGCATCAAAGTTGCATCATAAAACAGGAAAATTCAGCAGCATGCAAATCTGCTGTTCAAATCGATTGTCAGCGATTCAGTTCCTCCCACGGAATGACAAACAGATAATCCCCTGCCGCACCGCAGTCAATATCATATCTTTCATAATAAATTCCGTTTCCGATTTTTTCCATATATTTGTAAGTATTTGCATTCGCCCCGCTTGGATTATCTTACTCCTCCTGTGTATCACTCCGTTTCTGCCTTCGATGGTTTATATTCTAATACGAGTACAACAGTTCCATCTCACCGTCAGCGAGTCTGCGGCGGTACACATCCGTCTGTATCCGGCGATATCCGTCGCGCCAGCCGATCGCATACTCCATGTCGTACACATTAAACTCTGCCTCAAAATACAGATAACCATCCGCATAAAACAGATGTTGATAATCAATCTCATACTCTTCACTGCCAGGAGCGGACATGCCTTCTAGCGGTGTGACATCCTCATCAATCCGCACGGCAGCCCTGACAATGCTGCCGGAATCGTCAGGCAGGGCATAAAAATCCGTTCCGCCTGTGCTGCGCTGGTACACGCAAATTGGATTTGAGATTTTTTCCAGTTCCTCGATTGATAATTGTCTATCAAGGCTATTGATAAGCTGAACCGGGAACTCACAGGGATAAGTAATATTTCTCTCAACATCCCATACCGTCGTCTCGTAATCATTTTCACTGTCTGCCGCCTGCTCTCCGTCATCATACCTGTAATGCGGATAATAGACCAGCGGTCTTCCCTGTTCATGCCGGACATAATACTGGTCTGCGCTGCATTCGATCGCGCGATACTCTGAGCCGTCTAACTTTGTCGTCAGTATCCTGCCGCCCTGGTAAAAATTACCGCTTCCGGCATAACCGCCAAACACAATGTAAATCCGCTCCCCCCCAACGCGCAGATCACAGATATACTCACGATATCCATATTCCTCTGCAGCCCTATCCGAAGCCAGCGCGATAATCTCCCTACGCTCTCCTTTCAATGAAACCGCCACGATCCTGTAAAGCCCATCCCCAGTATCCTCCTCAAAATAACACCATCCATCATGATAGTCCCAGAAGCAGCAATAATCAGCTGTATCAAGCGGCAGCGCAGTCAACTCACCGTCTGCAGCATTTAAAACGGTAAAAATTTTCTCCGCTGTATCTGTATCCTCCACATAAAATTCCATAACAATACTATTTCTATCCCTGTCAACAAAACAAATGGATCCGTTCTCACCGTAATCTATCCGGTTCTCCCCCTGCATATCCACAGAATACACATTGGTGCATGTCCACTCCCAATCTTCATCTTTCCTTGTAACCAGTTCTGTCATGTAGAACCGTTCCCCCATCAGATAGATGTCCCCATATCCCTTATCATGAAAGAGCACTGCCTTTTCACCATCCGCATTTATGCGCACAATCTCCTTGTCCGTCCCTGCCGTCGCCCGATAGCTTCCCCACAGCGCGCCTTCCTCATAGGAATCCTTGTGATACTGGCGGTAATATACATTGCCATCCCGATAAGCATAACTGCAGTCCGTCTGCCCCATCCGCTCCAGCCCAGACAGGTCATCCGTATACACAACTGGATAGTTTTCGTCGTAACGCATAGGCTTCTCTGTCGTGTAAACTGTGATAACATCCGCCGCAGATGACGTATCGTCTGTGTGATGCTCCGTCTGTGCACCTTCTTCTAGACCCTCCGCATCTAAAACCTGCGTTTCCGAAGCATTCTCTTTCAGATTCTGTGTCTCCAAAACATCTGACTCTGCACCCTGTTCCCACAGATCATCCAAGGCTTCCGTTCGCACTGTCTGAGCTTCTGCACCTGCGCTGGAATCGTCCGCACTGTTTTGCCCCGTCTGATCTCCGCATGCCGTCAGAGCCAGTCCCAGCAGCAGCATCGCTATGCCACACCAATTTTTCCTACAGCACATAGCAACCTCCCCCTTATACGTTTACTATTCAGCATCATCTATAATGGTCATCACTCATCACATACTGCCTCGCGTCAGCCCTCCTTTTCCATGCGATAGACTCTCGGAATCTCGAAGCCTTATTCCAAACGACATCCAAGACTCCATTTTTATAAATTCCCCCACTTTATTTCTAAATCTTTAAAAAAACTATTGACAAACCGCCTAAAAAATGCGGCGCTTCGCGCCCTTATTTATAAAAGCAATTCGTTCCGGCCCTGGCCGGCACAGACTTTTTGATTGGGGGCGTTTTTTATTGAAACCTTGTAATCCCAGCGGTCATTCCGCCTACCAGGAAAATCTCCTGGACCAACTACGCAGATACTATCCAGATGCCGCTTCCTCACTCCCTTCTTCTACCTGGGAGATCATGGAGAAATTCTGGAGCCTCGACCTCTCTGATCTCGACACCCTGATGGCTGACCGTTATTCTGACTTTGGTCCTCCTCCAAAACTTCCTTCGGATATGCTCCGTTCCATCCTGCTTTCCGTAGAGTTTAAAGTCTCTTCCTACACAAAATGGGCTGCAGACCTTAAGGAGAACCATCTCCATGCCATCCTTTCCGGCTTTCCTGTCGGTGATACCCCAGGTGTCGGTACTTTTTATGATTTCCTAAGCCGTCTCTGGCTCTCTGACAAAAACAACCTTTCCGATGCTGTCCATCCTCCAAAGGAAAAACCCAAAAAGCCGGAAAAGAAAGGCGAAAAAGCACCTCCGGTCGAGAAAGTGACCGTAAAGGATCTCCTTGAACAGTTTGAACTCCATCCGCCCCAGGACATGGCTCCCTGTAAACGGCTTTATGAGATCTTCAAAATGCTTTTCCTTAACCAGTCTGTAAATAACGGGCTGATTGACCTTCTTAATCTTTCCCTTGCCGGGGATGGCACCCCGGTCCATACCGCCGCACAGAAACGTAAAAAACGTACCTGCAGCTGCCTGGAAAATGGCATCCGCGACTGCAGATGCGACAGAGCCTACAGCCAGCCTGACTGTAATATCGGATGGGATTCCCACAGGGAGTGTTATTATTTCGGTTATGACCTGTATATGCTCACCGCCTCCGATTCGGAAAACGACCTCCCTGTTTTCCCTTTCCTCGGCCCCGCTTCCAGACATGATTCCATCGGTTTCCTTTATAACTGGTTCTCCATGAAGCAGTCCCTGCCGGAAGCAAATGTCACAAAGCTGCTTTTAGATTCTGCACATGATGCCATGCCTTACTATGAATACTGCCATGACCATGGGATCGTTCCTTTCATTGACCTGAATGCCAGCAGGGGGCGGCCACCTGTATACAAAAATGATTTTACCATTAACGATGACGGTGTCCCTGTATGCAGGGAAGGCCATACCATGCGCAGGGACGGCACCGAATCTGCAAAAGGAAGGACGAAGTTCAAATGTCCAAAGATCAGCTTCGCCGGGGGCAGTGTAACCTGTACCTGTGAAAATCCATGTTCTGACGCAAAATATGGCAGGACTGTACACCTTGTCATGAAAGATAACCCAAGACTTTTTAATGATCCGCCACGCAGCAGTAAGGAATGGAAAATGGAATATAATGCAAGGACTTCTGCAGAACGCTGTAACAAACGTGAGAAGATAGACTATAAATTAGAAGACGGCAGATACCGTTCCTCTAAGATGTGGTACTGCCGCCTGTTCGCCATCATGATGTGTCAGCATCTTGATGCATGGGCTCTGCCAAAGACTCCACGATTAAAAGATGTCCTCTGAACAGGCCGCTTAACTGAATAAGCAATACCATTATAAACCATGTCCGGCGCAAGGTCTAGCATTCTGCGCCCTTTTTCTCAAAATTCGTTCCAGCTGTTCTTCTCTGGATAATATTTGCTTTTCAATGTTCGGCTGACTGAAATGGTCAAGTAAAATTCTGGATGACAGGCTCATGATTCCGAGAGTCTATTGCGGTGTCAAAATCTTCATCAAACTTCGGCGATTCCTCTTTCACTGACCCGCGCGCATCATACGCTTCATGATAATTACCACGAAAAACATACTCCCACAGTCTCCCCTGTTTCCATGTGACACCTCCACCAAGAAACTCTGGGAACACATGTTGTATTGATTTTACACTGGAAATGCATCATGATTGTATCAGAATTGTATCAAAGTTGTAACATGATCATTTCCTCAGCAATCTACGAACTCATGGCATCAGCGCAAACCACTGCCAGTTGTAGTAAATCGCTCCATAGAGTCCCCTGCAAAATCATCAGTAATTTATTGGGGACAATATTTTAAAATCTTTCCCGTTTACGGTGGATGACAGATACCGTTTCCTATGAAGTAAAAAGGAGAAGGTTTATTTCACCCTTCTCATACAATGCAGTCTTCCGCTTCGTGCTTCTCTATGTATTGATCATAGTCAGTCTCATTCCTTAAGGCTGTATATTTATCATATATAATTGAAAATACACTCTCTTTTTTATCATATATTTTTTTCAAATCATATTTGTCCAAAACTATAATGTAACGTTTTTCTCGCAAAGCAATTTTCTTAATCAATCCTTGCGAATCACTCCATTTGCCTCTCCCTGTTACCCCCTCCCAAGAGATCATAATTCCCAAATACGAATCCGTAACTAGCATTAATGAACTGAACTTACCTACATAAGTTACCTTCACTGCTCCACCATAATTCTTACATTCGCATAAAAAAGAATCTCCAAAAAAAGGAAAAGCCGCTTGCAATCCAGATAATCTTGCCTTCTCAGTCCAACGTATCAACAAATCAATTTCATTTGTACTTGTTCTGCAGTTTTTATATACATCAAATAAAGAATCAACACTTTTTTGAAACAATATTGCCGATAATTCTTCAAGTTTTTTACCCTTTTCTACCTTAGTCAATCCACCTTTTGCTATACAATCGTATAACATTCTATATGAAACAAGATCATCATCTGACATCATCAACAATGTCGACTTATAGCGGCTAGAGGCAATTAAGAGTTCAGTCAGTGTGTACCCTGACTGCTTTAATAATCTCTCTGCATCTCTAAATCTCTGTTCTTCGAGATCCAACTATAACACCTTATAAATAATAATGGCATGTTGAAGCGGATTTTCGATTTCAGAATCACAATGTACACAATTTACAAATTCTGGAATTTCAAAAACAGTTTTAAAAATGTTTCCAGTAAATCTTTGACATATTGGACAATAGATTTGCAAATATTGCTCAACGATACCCTCGTCAACGCATACCTCCAAAATATCGTAAATCTCCTTAATTGCAATTCCAAGTTCTCTATGAATTGCATCTGAATAAATCCAATCATTTGAATGAAACTGACTCATATAATTTAAGAATGCGTCAAAATCAATATTAAATTTCTTCTCCTTTAACAAAGGAACCACTGCTTGAAAGATATTCAATTGCATCATTCATTCGCCCCATTCCTAAATCTTTACAACTTCCTGTAATATGTTGTAACAAAGTATACTTGCTATCAAAATAATCAAAAGTAATTTTCACAATATAACTCTGCGTTTCTACTGGTTTTACCCACTTCACATAAATATAAGGAT
>CAMWXA010000144.1 GCA_947178035.1 uncultured Lachnospiraceae bacterium
CATTAATAACGATCGCTGCAATACTATTGAGAAAGACAAAGGGGGTATATGTAGACAGGTCTGAAATCAAAAAGAAAGCCATAGAGGCAGCCCCAATTTTGTTATGCTATTTAATAACGATTGTGATTTATACACCCAACGAACTTTATTTGAATAATGTTTCTGACTTTCCTATGTCATACTGGTATTTTTTTGGAAAACTTTTGTTATCAGGCATTATTGTAATAGTTGTACTGATGGCGGGTATGTTGCTTTATTTGAACCAAAGTCATAGGAAACTGTATTTGACCATTGTCTTTTCTTTTCTGGCTATAGGGTATATTCAAGGATTATTTTTGAATGGCAGCATGGGTGTTTTAGATGGAACTGGAAATAATGTATATAGTAAGTCTTAAATATATTTAAACTTTATCATTTTGATACTTTTTATTGGTGCAGTGATTATCTTTTCTTTAAAGAAGTATGATGCTGCTCAAAAACTCATGAAAGTGATTAGCATCTGGATTGTTTTGATACAAGCTATAACGCTTGCTGCAATGCTAATAACCTCAAACGATACATCGCCAAAGAGTGAACTGGCATTAACGACAGAGGGGATAAATGAGATTGGAGAAGAAAATAATATTATTATATTTATTTTGGACAAATTTGATGGAACTTATATTGAAAAAATAGCGGATGTAAGTCCCGGCTTTTTTCAGCCATTAAATGATTTTGTATATTATAAAAATGCAACAAGTGCGTTTTGCCCTACTTATGACAGTATTCCATTTTTGCTTTCGGGAACAGAATTTGTGGAAGAAAGCACTGTGGATTACGTGCAGTATGCATATGATGATGATAACCTTTTGAAAGAAATAAGTGATTCAGGATATGATATTGGTGTGTATACCCATAAAAGATATGTTACAGAAAATATGAAAAATATTGTAACAAACTATGAGGATGGGGTCAAGAGAACATGCAGTATGAGTGATTTGTTTTCAATGATGACACAATGTTCTCGTTATAAAATGGCGCCATTTGCAGCAAAAGGGTACTATATTTACGATACAAGTGATATTGCGCTGCTGGTAGTAAATGATAAAATAGTGAATATTGAAGACGATTTACCATTTTATCACAAATTAGTAGAAGAGGGGCTGCGGGTTTCATCAAACAATGCAGAGGGAACGTTTCGCTTTATTCATATGCATGGTGCGCATCCACCATATACAATGACAGAAGATTTTCAGTATCTCGAATATGATTACAGAAGGGATGATGGATGGGGGGACGATGTATCACAATGGAAAGGCGCTATGAAAATAGTATATGAATATATACGTCAGCTCAAGGAACTTGGAAAGTATGATGATTCACTCATTATCATTACGGCAGATCATGGCATAACAAATAGTTTTTCCGATGAGGAAGGAAACATGATTGAAGTTTCGTATCCAATTTTATTTGTTAAAGAGCCCCTCGAGACACATGAATATATGGTTACAAGTAACGCTCCAGTATGCCATGCCGATATTATTGCGACAATCAGAAAAAAGATAGGAATTGATGTTTCAGATAAGGCATTAAATGAAATTGACAGTGAAGAAAACAGAATACGGTATATGAGTGTTTCAACTCCTGATTTATTTGAAAAATACGAGATAAATGGTGATGTAAGTCAAATTAATAATTGGCGTTTGTTATATAGAGCGCAGAAGAATTTGGAAAGTACACATTAATACGCTGGCACCCTAAAATGATTTGTTGACATTTAGAACATTTTAGGGTATGCTAATTATGCTAAAAAGAATTAAAAAGCGAGGGATTGCTAAATGAAGAAGAGTTTCAAAGTATTAAAATTCCTGTATTTTTTTGCTTGTTTTTTTATACTGCTGGGTAATACATCTTTTGCGTATATTGACCCGTCTGCAGTGACGTATGTGATTCAGGCAGTTGCGGGAGTGGCGATTGCAGTTGGTGCTGCATGTACTGTTTATAGGCATAAGATTACAAAGTTTTTCCGCAATCAGAAAAAGAAACACGCCAAGAAAAAGAATCCGTCTGAGGACAAATAATATAATACGGAGAACGAAATCATTATGAATTATGTAATAGGTCTGATAGGCGATGTCTTAGGATGGTTGATGTATTTTTGTTATCAATTTTTGCCGGATTATTTTGTTTCAATTATCATTTTTACCTTTGGAACGAAAATAGTTTTGCTTCCAGTTTCTCTTTGGGTTCAGAAAAATTCGATCAAGATGGTAAAAATGCAGCCAGAGATGAATTTTATTAAGGCAAAGTATTATGGAAACAACGAAAAGATCTCGGAAGAGCAATATGAACTTTACAAGAGAGAACATTATCAGCCGCTTGCGGATTTGATTCCGTTGGCTCTTCAGCTGATTTTGCTGATGGGTGTTATCGATGTGATCAATCATCCAGCAGAGCATATTTTCCGAGGAAAGCCAGGAGTGCTTGACACCATGCTCGGAAGTCTTGACCTGTCATCTGTTCCCGCAGAGGTTGGAGGAATCGCGTATTTGATTCCGCTGATCGCTGCGTTTTCTGCGTGGTTTATGTGTTTTATACAGAACAGAATTAACGTCCTGCAGTCAGAGCAGGGAAAGGTGAATCAGCTGGGAACCATGATTTTGTCAATCGGGCTGTCCTTGTATCTTGGTTTTTTTGTCAAGACAGGAGTTGGCATATATTGGACGTTCAGCAACCTTTTTTCCGTAGTACAACTGCATTTTCTCAATATCATTATGAATCCCAAAAAGTATATTGACTATGAGGCGCTTGAAAAGAGTCGCGAAGAGTTGAAAACTGCCAGTGCCTTTGAAAAGCAGAATAAAAAGAAACTGTTTGTGAAAGATCCCTATAGGAAGAAGGGAAAGGCTGATTATAAGCGTTTCTTTAAGGATTATGAGATGCAGCTTGTCTTTTATTCGGAAAAGAATGGATTTTATAAGTATTTTCAAAATATTATTGAGACGCTTCTGGAAAAATCAGATGTGGTGATTAATTATATTACAAGTGACCCGAATGACAAGGTTTTTGATTTGGAGAGTGATCGGTTCAAACCATACTATATCGGGGAAAATAAGTTGATTGTGCTGATGATGAAATTAGAGGCAGATATTGTCGTGATGACTACGCCGGATCTGGAAAGTTTTCATATCAAGCGTTCACTGGTTCGCAAGGATAATGAATACATCTATGTGCCGCACGATGTGAACAGTCCAAACCTGACTTTTCGAAAAGAAGCGTTGGATCATTTTGATACCATTTTTTCGTCTGGTTGTCTTTGTACGAAAGAAATCAGAAAGCGGGAAGAATTGTACAAGCTACCTAGGAAAAACATCATTGAGTGGGGCTCAAGCGTTATTGATAATATGATTAAATCCTATGATGTGATGGATAAAAAAGAAAAATCAGCCAGAGAAATTTTGATTGCCCCATCGTGGCAGAAGGATAATATTTTATCGCTGTGCATTGAGGAAATACTCGAAAATCTGCAGGGACATGGTTATCGGATTATCGTGAGGCCGCACCCGCAGTTTGTGCGCCATGAAGAAGAACGTCTGAATTATTTGCGGGAGAAATTTCAGATGGATGCACGTAACGATATGGAACTGCAGAC
This sequence comes from uncultured Lachnospiraceae bacterium, assembly GCA_947178035.1. Classification (GTDB taxonomy): domain Bacteria; phylum Bacillota; class Clostridia; order Lachnospirales; family Lachnospiraceae; genus COE1. Next base: position 3,632 of record CAMWXA010000144.1, read on the forward strand.
TGATTTTTCTTCGAATAGTACGGTATATGGGGCTGATGTAGTGATTACAGACTGGTCAAGTATTGCTTTTGAGTATTCCTTTGCAACATTAAAGCCGTCGCTTTTTATCAATACGCCAATGAAAATTATGAATGAGGACTATAAGGAGCTTGGTATTATACCAATTGACATTGAGCTTCGCAGCAAGATTGGCAGAAGCGTCGACACAGACCAGCTTGCATCACTTCCGCAGGTTGTGGAGGAACTTCTGAATAACAATGCATTTTCGAGGGAATCGCTTGAAAAGATTAGAAATGACTATATTTACCATATTGGGCACAGTGGGGAGGTAGGCGCTGAGTATATCATGAACAGGCTTGCCTATTATAAAAAGAAGCATGAAGAGGAAGATGATTAATAACTATGAAAATAAGAAGGAATATACTGCTAAATCCTGGTCCGGCAACTACCACAGATACAGTAAAGCTGGCACAGGTTGTGTCAGATATCTGTCCGAGGGAGAAAGAGTTCGTGACAATGATGAAAAGAATGCGGGAAGACTTGGTGCGTATTGTACATGGTGATATGAATAAATATACCGCTGTCCTATTCTGCGGTTCAGGTACAATTAATATTGATATTTGTTTAAATTCTCTGCTTCCAAAAGGAAAAAAAATACTTATTATCAATAATGGTGCCTATAGTGCCAGGGCAGCGGAAATCTGTGCGTACTATGGACTGCCGTTTATTGACCTGAAATTTGCAGTAGATGAGCAGCCAGATCTGGGCAAAATAGAGCAGATCTTAAAGGAAAATTCTGATATTGCACTTGTTCACACAACACATAATGAGACGGGGACAGGTATCCTAAATCCAATCAGGGAAATCGGTGCGCTGGTACATTGTTACAACGCAGTATTTACAGTGGATACGACATCCACCTATGCAATGCGTCCAATTGATATTGAGAAGGATAATATTGATTTCTGTATGGCATCTGCGCAGAAGGGACTTATGGCAATGACAGGGCTTTCCTTTATTATCGGAAATACGGAGATAATTAAGAGATCGGCAGAGTATCCGAAGCGTTCTTATTATTGCAATTTGTATTTGCAGTATCATTTTTTTGAGATGACTGGTGAGATGCATTTTACACCGCCTGTCCAGACAATCTATGCGGCAAGACAGGCGCTTGACGAATATTTTGCAGAGGGTGAGGAGGCAAAATGGCAGAGACATTTGAGTGTTTTTGAGGCAATTCATGTAGGGCTGGAACGGTTAGGCTTTCAAGATATCATCAAAAGGGAGCTGCAGGCAGGGCTTGTTGTTTCTGTAAAATATCCTGATGATGTAAACTGGGATTTTGAGAAAGTCCATGATTATTGTTATGAGCGTGGCTTTACGATATACCCAGGAAAAGTTTCCACACAGAATACATTTCGCCTCTGTGCGCTGGGTGCAATTACCGCAGAAGATATTGAGGATTTTTTCGTTGTCTTAGAGGAGGCACTTAGGACATACAACATACAGATACCTGTTTGTTACAGCAAATAACGTATTTTAGAATTGTCAATAAACAACTCAAGATGATGATTTGTATTTGTGATTATCTGCGTTATTTCAGATAAATGTTAATACGAAATGCTATTATGGAAAGGTTTGGTTCAATATGAAAAAAGTGTACACCTGTTTCTGTACCGATGTGATTCATGAGGGTCATTTAAATATTCTCCGTGAAGCAAATAAATATGGTGAGGTAATTGTTGGAATCTTAAGTGATGCGGCCATGATTAAATTTAATAGGTTTCCTACAATCACAATGGAAGAGAGAAAACAGATTGTGCTAGGAACGGGACTTGTAAATTCCATAGTTATTCAGAATGAGGTTATGTATGATAAAGTGATTGCTGAGATCAAGCCGGATTATGTAATTCATGGGGATAATTGGTGCGAGGGACCAGAGAACGCGATTCGGAGTAATGTTATTGAGAATTTGAAAAAACATGGCGGCGAGCTGATTGAGATTGGATATACCTACAATGAAAAAGTAAAAAAAATTGATGAAAGCATCAGGGAAAGGCTTGCCATGCCGGAATATAGAAGATGTCGGCTACGCCAGTTGATCAAGCTGTGTCCCGTTGTGAAGACGATAGAGGTTCACAGCGGGCTTACGGGTCTGATTGCGGAGAAGACAATTGTCGAACATAACGGAGAGCTTGACCAATTTGATGCGATGTGGCTGTCAAGTCTGTGTGATTCCACTGCAAAGGGAAAGCCGGATATTGAGCTTGTCGATATGTCATCAAGAATGCGTACGATTGATGATGTGATGGAAGTGACGACGAAACCGATTATTCTTGATGGTGATACCGGCGGATTGGTAGAACATTTTGTATACAATGTACGCACACTGGAGCGCATGGGAGTGTCCGCTGTAATTATCGAGGATAAGACAGGATTAAAGAAGAATTCTCTGTTTGGAACAGAGGTGGAACAAACACAGGATTCTATCGAAAATTTCTGTGAAAAGATACATGCCGGAAAAAATGCGCAGCGGACAAAAGAGTTTATGATTATTGCCCGAATTGAGAGCCTTATTTTAGAAAAAGGTCAGGAGGATGCTCTTAAGCGTGCTTCTGCATATGTGAGTGCCGGCGCAGATGCGATCATGATTCATTCCAGAAAGAAATCACCAGATGAAATATTTGACTTTTGTGACAGATTTCGAAAGGAAGATGTCAAGACGCCAATTGTTGTCGTTCCGACTTCCTTTAACAGCGTGACAGAGTCGGAGCTGGCACAGCATGGCGTCAATATTGTGATCTATGCAAACCAGCTGACTAGAAGCGCATTTCCGGCAATGCGGAGTACGGCTGTTGAAATACTGAAAAATCACAGAGCATTGGAGGTTGAAGAAAAACTGATGCCGTTTCAGGAGATTATCACACTTATAGATGATATATAAAAAGACGGGTGCCAGTGCGCTTATTTAGTAAAAAGCATTGCTTTTGTCCTGTTCGGTTTATGCTGCGTTTTAACCTTTTCTCTAATTGGGTTGCACAGCTGCATTTAGATATGGAGGATATATGGGAAAAGAGATAGGGATTATTATGGCGGCGGGACTTGGAACAAGAATGCATCCGTTGACCTTAAAGACACCGAAGCCACTTATTAAAGTGTTTCATAAGCCTTTAATCGAAACTGTAATTGAGGGATTGAGGCGCAGAGACATATCGGACATTTATATTGTTGTGGGGTATTTAAAAGAACAGTTTTCTTATCTTTGTGAGAAATATCAGCAAGTTCATTTACTAGAAAACCAGGACTATTTCATAAAAAATAATGTCTCCTCTCTCTATGCGGCAAGAAATTTATTAGGAACAGCAGACTGTTTTATCTGTGAGGCGGATTTGCTTGTATCAGACATATCTATTTTTGACAAAAAGTTTGCTTGTTCTGGTTATTATGGAAAGATGGTCCAGGGGTATTCGGATGATTGGGTATTTGAATTGAGGGATGGTTTTATTTCCAGAGTTGGCAAAGGTGGAACGGATACCTATAATATGGTTGGAATTTCTTATTTTACAAAGGAAGATGCAGGGATTCTTGCAGACAAGATAATACAGGCATATAAAAAGGAGGAAAATGCAAACCTGTTTTGGGATGAGGTTGTGGATCAAAATCTTGATAAACTTCGCCTCAAAGTTTTCCCCGTTGAGGATGGACAGATTGTGGAGGTTGATACGGTGGATGAGTTGGTACATTTGGATAAAAGTGCACTGGCTGCAAATGTGAATGAACGGGAGGAAATTTAGAAATGAAGGCAAGTGTTTTTTTTCGGGAAATAAAGAATATTGGTATTCACACGATTGCAGGTGTGCCAGATTCCACATTAAAGCAATTTTGCGATGCAGTCTGTCTTGATGCGGGGAAAACGTTCCGGCATTATGTGGCTGCAAATGAAGGTGCTGCGGTTGGACTTGCAGCGGGTGCATACCTGGCAGAAAAAAGACCTTGTCTCGTGTATCTGCAAAACTCAGGTCTTGGAAACATTATCAATCCCCTGGCTTCAATTGCAAATCAGGAGGTATATGGGATTCCGATGCTGTTTGTCATTGGGTGGCGCGGAGAGCCGGGCACAAAAGATGAACCGCAGCATGTTTATCAGGGGAAAGTAACCTGTAAACTTTTGGATGTTATGGATGTGCCATATTCTGTGATTGATGAATTGACATCAGAAATGCAGCTCAAGGAAATCCTTGCCAAGGCTCACCAGCAGATGGAGGATAACAGACAATATGCGATTATTGTCAAAAAAGGGACTTTCGAGAAAGAGTGCACATTTGTGTGGGAAAATAGCTATGGGCTTGTGCGTGAGCAGGCGTTAAGGACCATTCTTGAAAATGTATATAAGGAATCCTTTATTGTCTCTACGACGGGAAAGATATCAAGAGAGTTGTATGAACAGAGCGATGCGCTGTATGGTAATCATGACAGGCTTTTTATGACCGTGGGCGGTATGGGGCACGCATCAATGATTGCGTATGGTATGGCTCAGGCTGATGAAAGCAGACGTATTGTATGTATCGATGGCGATGGGGCGGTGATGATGCATATGGGGGCACTGGCATTTCTGGGGAAACAGTCGCCGAAAAATCTCCTGCATATCGTGATCAACAATGCAGCACATGAGTCTGTTGGGGCAATGCCAACAGGTTTTAGCGGGCATACCTATTCACAGGCTGCAAGGGCATGTGGTTACCCGGACGCATATTTGGTTAGAACAGGCGAAGAACTAAAGACAGCGCTTCTTGATGCTGGCAGCAGACAGAGACTATCGATGATTGAGGTGATGGTCGCACTTGATTCGAGAGCGGATCTCGGAAGACCCAAAGAGAGTGCCAGGGAAAACAGAGTTAATTTTATGAATGCGTATCACAGAGAGCGGTAACGTATCTCTGAACTATTACATGAAAAAGGCAGGTAGGTAAAACTACCTGCCTTTTTCCTATTCAGTTGTTTACCTTTTTGGAGTTTGTGCGTTCTAAGAGATAATCAATGCTTACATTATGAAAGTCAGCAAGGGCAATCAGAACGTTTGTGGGAATATCCCGGGTGCCGTTCTCATAGTGGGAATAAGGAACTGTTCATAAATAACTCATCAATTTGACTTGTCTAAATGTCCATCTGCGGCATCAGATAATCTTGACGTAGCCCGCTACGCCTGCGATTATCTTCTTTGCAGCTGAACATTTATACGGCGTCAAATTAACAAGTTATTTATGAACAGTTCCTAAGCACGTTGGGATATGTTTAGATAATGGCTGATTTCTGTCTGTGTCAGATCGGCATCTTCGCGCAGATTTTTGATTCTGTAGTATATAGAAACTCCTCCTTTCTGGATGATTCTATGGAACGTGCAGGTATGAAAATGACTTTTACAAAAGACAATGAAACCACAAGTTTTGATTTTACCAGGAATAAGGATGTTTCATCATATGGGATACATACAGGTACAGATGCATTAACATATTTATATGCTGCAATTGTATCAGGTTATCAAGTTATTGTTGAAATCAATAATCCAAGTGTTTGGAAGAATACAGAGTGTTTGGAATTCTTTGAGCAGATTGGGATACAGAAAGATTCCATTAATCAAAATACGGATTTTATTGTTTGGGGAGGATTCGAAAAGCCTGTAACTGCACTGGACAATTTTCATATTTCTGGCAGTAACAGCGATACATCTCTTGGCAAGTTAAGTTTATTTGTCAATGATGAGGGGATATATGGCGTATACTTAAATGATAAAGAGTGTTTTGTAAGCTCGCAGGAAGAAAATATAGATGCAGATATCAGAATCATTTTAGTTTCTTCTGATACAGCGGAAGTATCAGATATTATGACATTTAAGGAACTGTAGGAAAATAACTGATGCAGATTGACTGGGACGTAATTATTTGTTACTATTCACAGTCGGTTTGCAGGCATGACAAATAGAGCGGAGCTGTAACGCC
>CAMWXA010000145.1 GCA_947178035.1 uncultured Lachnospiraceae bacterium
GTATAAGGACAAGGCCAATGACGATCAGATTATCGGTCATTTCGGACTTGGCTTCTATTCTGCATTTATGGTGGCAGATGAGGTTCATATTGATACGCTTTCTTATCAGAAGGATGCAGTGCCAGTACACTGGGAGTGTGACGGCGGCACAGAATTCTCCATGAAAGACGGGGATAGGACTGTGGTCGGCACAGAGATAACGCTGTTTCTCAATGAGGACTGCCTGGAGTTCTGCAATGAGTACAAGGCGAGGGAAGTAATCAAGAAATACTGTTCTTTCATGCCATATGAGATTTATCTCGAGAAAGCAAATGCACCGGAGGAGTTTGAAACCATAGACCCTGATGACAAGAGAGAGGACGATGTGGTTGTAGAGTCCTTTGAGGAGGAGAAGGAGATTCCGGGGGAGGACGGCGCAGAGCCGACGAAGGAGAAGGTGCCAAAGTTAAAGATCAGGAAGCGTCCTGTTCCGCTCAACGAGACACATCCGTTGTGGGCAAAGCATCCAAACGAGTGTACCAGGGAAGAGTATATTGACTTCTATCGCAAGGTATTTGCTGATTACAAGGAGCCGCTTTTCTGGATTCACCTGAATATGGATTATCCGTTTAACATGAAGGGTATCCTCTATTTCCCGAAGATCAATATGGAGTATGAGTCCATCGAGGGAACGATAAAATTGTACAACAACCAGGTGTTTATCGCGGACAACATCAAGGAGGTTATTCCAGAGTTCCTGCTGCTGCTAAAGGGTGTGATTGACTGTCCGGATCTTCCGCTGAATGTATCGAGAAGTGCATTGCAGAACGACGGCTTTGTGACAAAGATCAGCGAGTATATCACCAAGAAGGTCGCTGACAAGCTTTCTGGCATGTGCAAGACAGACAAGGAAAATTATGAGAAGTACTGGGATGACATCAGTCCGTTTATCAAGTTTGGCTGCCTGAAGGATGACAAGTTCTGCGAGAAGATGACAGACTATATTCTGTTTAAGAATCTTGACGGCAAGTATCTGACACTTCCCGAGTGTCTGGAAGTGAAAAAAATCGATCCGGATGAAGCGGAAAATAAAGATCAGAATGAAGCTTCAGCGACAGATGCTGAGACTGGCGAAAAAGTTGAGGCTGAAGTTGTTGACGCAGATGAAGCGGCAGCAGAGGACGCCGAAACTCAGGAAACAAAGGAAAAGATCATCTATTATGTCACAGATCTTGTTCAGCAGAGCCAGTATGTGAATATGTTCAAGAAAGCGAACATGGACGCAGTCGTGCTGCCTGACAAGATTGATCAGCCATTTGTATCGCAGTTAGAATCGAAGAATGAAGGAATTAAGTTTGCCCGCATTGATGCAGACCTGACAGACACATTCCGGACAGAGAACTCCAAAGAGGAGGAAGAGGAACTCAACAAGAAGAGTGAGGAGATTGCAGAAGTATTTAAGAAGGCTGTCAAGAATGAAAATATTACAGTCAAAGTGGAGAAACTCAAAAACGAGGATATCGCCTCTATGATCACAGTCTCTGAGGAATCGCGCAGAATGCAGGATATGATGAAAATGTATGCGATGCCAGGCATGGATATGGGCATGATGGGCCGGGAAGGCGAGACATTGGTTCTCAATGCAAACAATGAGCTTGTGTCGTATGTGCTGGCTAACAAGGAGGGCGAAAATGTGGAGCTGATTTGTGAGCAGCTCTATGATTTGGCACTGATTCAGCAGGCGCCGCTGCAGCCGGAAGCGATGACAAAGTTTGTCAACAGAAGTAATAAAATTATGATGCTCCTGACAAAATAAAAATAACCGGGCAGGTTTACCTGCCCGGTTATTTTTATTTTTTAGTATCCATTAAATAGAGCTGTGTGATACGATCATTTTCAACAAACCAGGAGTCTTTGTCCTTTGTGCCTGTCACCTGACAGAGTGTTGTGCAGATGCCAAGCGTAGGATTCCACAGATAATCCCGTTCTTCATAGATGCCAATTAGCAGCTTTCTGTCCACAAGACCTGTAAAACCAAGATTTTTGACGGGTCTTAGTCCAAGTTCAAAGCCAAGCCGAGGATTGTATGTGGAGACAATAACACCTTCTTTGAGAATGTTGCGTATTATCACGCTGTCATAACAATTGTGCACAATGCCGACCATGTGTATATCACATGCCCGTGTGAGATTCTCATCGCGCAGATCGGTCTGGAGTAGGTATCTGCCGTCTTGCGTTGGAAACGTAAAATTTTCATCTGCAGTATCAGAATAGAGTACAAAACGTCCAACGCCTAAATACATAGCAGGATATTCCTGGCCGCAGTACATTACATAAAGTCCTTCGCGGTATTCACCAGTAGAAGTACCTTCAAATTCAAAACGCTCCTTCATATAGCTCGCGTCTCCTTTTTCGTTTTTGATATCAAAATTTTGAAAAAAGTAGTAAATATTCAGCTTAACTATGTTCATCATATAATATGAAAAACGCGATGGCAAGGGGGTAAGCTGGGCAAAAATTACACCAACACACTATTTTTGTTAAAGTTGAATTTGTAACAAAAAAACATTTTTTATAAAAAAATAATATAATTTAAAAAGTATTCGCTGCATTTTTGCTTATCAAATTAAAATAGATTGATTCTATTTATATATTAAACGAAATGTATCGACAATAATAAAAAAGTGCAATCAATACAATAACAGAAATTTTTATTTTGATAAACAAATGACAAAACAGGGAAAATGGTATAAAATAACTTGTAAAGGTTTAACAATAAGAATAGAAAGAAGGTATGACTGCAGTATGAGACCAAATCCCAGACCACAGGAAATTTACAGGCATTTCAAAGGAAATATTTACCAGATCATAACCTTGGCGCGCCATTCAGAAAATGGTATAAAGATGGTGGTATACCAGCAGCTTTATGCGCCGTATGAGGTTTATGTGCGTCCGCTAGAGATGTTTATGAGCAGAATAGACACCAGAAAATATCCCAATGAGAAGCAGCTCTATCGCTTCGAAAAATTGAATATCGGGGGTGAGGAGAACACAGAGACAGCAAAGGAAACATCGGCGGAGGCACTTGACAGGATTCTAAAGAAAGAAGAGCCAGGGAGCGGTGCGGGTGCAGCGGCGGAGAAGAAAGCAGACAGCGAAGCGGATTTTGCACTTGACGCGGGACTTGTGGATTTTCTGGACGCAGACACCTATGAGAAGAAACTACAGATTCTCAGTTCACTCCACCCGAGAATAACAGACGCTATGATTGACACAATGGCGGTGAGTCTCGACACGGAAGTCAAAGAGGGGGATATTGAAATGCGTTATAACGAGATCAAAAATTGTCTCCTGACGATGGAACGTTTCGAGTGCAATCGTCTCAGGTCATAAAAGAATGGAGTATTTATTATGAAATTATTATCAATTGTGATACCCTGCTATAATTCGGCAGCTTATATGCGCAAATGTATTGATTCCCTGCTTCCGGGCGGCGAAGATGTGGAGATTATCGTTGTCAATGACGGTTCCAGCGACAATACGCCAGATATTGCTGAGGAGTATCGGGAGCGTTTTCCGGGGATTATAAAGGTCATAAACAAGACAAATGGTGGTCATGGTTCCGCTGTAAATGTTGGAATTGAGCACGCCAGAGGACTTTATTTTAAGGTGGTAGACAGTGATGACTGGGTGAGTCAGAGCGCATATATACAGATTCTGGACAAACTAAAGGACCTTTTGCAGAGCGGAAAATCTATTGACATGCTGATCAGCAATTTTGTCTATGAGAAAGAAGGTGAGAAGCGCAGGAAGGCTATGAAATATCATCATGCACTGCCTCGGGATGAAATCTTTACATGGAAAGATGTGCATCATTTCCGGGTGGGGCAGTATATTCTGATGCATGCAGTGATCTATAGGACGAATTTACTGCGGGATTGTGGATTAAAACTTCCAGAGAATACCTTTTATGTGGATAACATTTTTGTGTTCGAGCCGCTTCCATATGTAAAGACAATGTACTATATGGATGTAAATTTCTATCGCTATTTTATCGGACGGGCAGATCAGTCTGTCAATGAGCAGGTGATGATCGGAAGAATTGATCAGCAGATTAAGGTGAATAAACTGATGGTGGATTACTATGTGGATGAGAAACAGCATATTTTGTCAAACGGCAAGGTGCGGAAATATATGGTCAACTATCTTGATATTATTACGACTGTGTCCTCCGTGCTGCTGATTCGATCAGATCTGGAAGAAAATCTCGAGAAGAAGAAGGAACTCTGGCAGTATATCAAGACAAAGGACAAGCTGCTTTGGGCGCGTCTGCGTATGGGACTTCTCGGAAATGTTATGAATCTTCCGGGAAAGCTTGGGAGGAAGATTACAGTTGATGGGTACAAGATCTGCCAAAGAATTTTTCACTTTAATTAGTCCTTGTAAAATTATTGAAAAACAGTTATACTAAAACGGATTATAAAATATACAAATACGGAGGAAGGATTCATGTATTCACTTGATGAAGTAAGAAATGTAGATCCCCAGATAGCAGAGGCCATTGTGGCAGAACAGGAGAGACAGAACAGCCATATCGAGCTGATTGCCTCCGAGAACTGGGTTAGTAAGGCCGTTATGGCAGCAATGGGGAGTCCGTTGACCAATAAATATGCAGAAGGATATCCAGGAAAGAGATATTATGGCGGCTGCGACTGCGTGGATGTCGTGGAAAACCTTGCTATAGAGCGCGCAAAAGAGCTGTTTGGATGTGATTATGCAAATGTCCAGCCACACTCTGGTGCACAGGCGAATATGGCAGTGCAGTTTGCTGTGTTACAGCCGGGCGATACCATTATGGGCATGAATCTTGACCATGGCGGGCATCTCACACATGGTTCTCCGGTCAATATGTCCGGCAAATACTTTCATGTCGTTCCTTACGGAGTGGATGACAATGGCTTTCTTGACTATGATAAGATGCGGGAGCTGGCATTGGAATGTAAGCCCAAGATGATTATTGCAGGTGCGAGTGCATATGCCAGAACGATTGATTTTAAACGCTTTAGGGAAGTGTGTGATGAAGTTGGCGCTGTCCTTATGGTCGATATGGCACACATCGCAGGTCTGGTGGCAGCAGGACTGCATCCGAGTCCAATTCCGTATGCGGATGTTGTGACAACAACGACACACAAGACATTGAGAGGACCTCGAGGTGGTTTGATTCTTGCAAACAAAGAGGCTGCGGAGAAGTATAACTTCAATAAGGCAATCTTCCCAGGGATTCAGGGAGGGCCGCTCATGCACGTAATCGCGGCAAAAGCTGTCTGCTTCCAGGAAGCGCTCGGAGAATCGTTCAAAACGTATCAGCAGCAGATTGTCAAAAATGCGCAGGCGCTCTGCAGTGGATTGACCAGCAGGGATATCAGGATTGTTTCTGGCGGTACAGACAACCATCTGATGCTTGTGGATCTCACAACATATGACCTGACAGGCAAGGCTGTCGAGAAGCTGATGGATGAGGCACACATTACCTGTAATAAAAATACGATTCCAAACGATCCGAAGTCTCCGTTTGTCACAAGTGGTATCAGACTCGGGACACCGGCTGTCACAAGCCGCGGCATGAAGGAAGAGGATATGGATAAGATCGCAGAGGCAATCGCTATGGTCATCAAGGAGCAGGATGGCGGCATAGCGGGTGCAAGAGCGATCGTACAGTCGCTTACGGATAAGTATCCGTTAATCTAAAGTATGAATGATGAAAAGAAAAACAGAGAGAGAAGAAGACGCAGACGCCTGAAAAATCAGATTTTAGCTTATCTGATGCTGCTAATTATCATTGCACTGATATTGGCAGCCGGATACTATGGTGTAAAAGGCGTCATGAATTACATGAGTAATTACAGTGATAAGGTAAACAGAGTGATAGAAGAGGCAGAATCCAGTTTGGCAGCGGAACAGGAGAGTGAACCATACGTTGAGGAAGTGCAGGGCAATATTGTGCAGAATAATGAGGGATTTTCGTCGCCAGTGGATACGGACCTGTTAAATTCGCTGATCGAATCCCTGTTGAGTGATATGACGATAGAGGAGATGGTTGCCGGGTTATTTATTGTATCACCAGAAGCCATCACAGGTGTTGGGACGGTAGTGCAGGCAGGGGACGGCACGAAAGCGGCAGTCACGGAAAATCCAGTAGGCGGACTTATATATGCGCCAAAGAATTTTAAGTCGTCAGAACAGTTCACGGAGATGATTACCAAGACAAGGAGCTATGCCAAATATCCTTTATTTACAATTGTGCAGGCTGAGTGTGGTACATCAGACTATGGATTGGAGACAACAGCCAAAGCATCGGAACTTACAGAGACGGACAGTGTTGTGCAGGCATATGGATCTATTGCATCTGTACTTGCGTCGTATGGCATCAATATGAACCTTGCGCCAGTGGCAGAGATTGTGTCGGAGGATGGAGAACCATCGCTTCAGGGAAGAACGTTTGGATCGGATGCATCAGTGGCAGCACCGCTTGTGAATGTGGCCGTGCAGGCACTGCAGGAAGTGGAAGTGAGTGCGGTCCTGCAAAAGTTTCCAGGTGTGGCAGCTGGATCAAAATCCTTGGAAGAACTCAAAAACAGTGAATTTGTCATTTATGATATGGCGATAAAAAATGGTGTGGACTGTATCATGGTGTCGCATATTCAGGTAAACGGTGTAACAGGTGACGAAACGCCATCTTCCTTGTCATCAGTTATGATCAATGATGTGCTTAGAAATACGCTGGGATTTAACGGTGTGGTAATGACAGATGCTCTTGATGACAGTGCTGTCACTGGAAGCTATAGTTCTGCTGAGGCTGCTGTAGCCGCTATACAGGCTGGCGCAGATCTTCTCTTATCGCCTGAAAATTATCAGGAGGCATATGAAGGAGTCTTGCAGGCAGTCACAGACGGCACGATTACGAAGGAGCGTATTCATGATTCCCTCTACCGGATATACTGTGTCAAATACAAAAATGTAATAGATTCTTTATAAAAATAGTTGACAAACGATTGGCAGTGTAGTATACTATATCTTGTTCGTGAGGAGATGCGAACAAGATATATATGCGATAGTGGCGTAGTTGGTAACGCGCGACCTTGCCAAGGTCGAGACCGCGGGTTCGAGCCCCGTCTATCGCTCTGGAAAAAGCTTGTAACTGCAAGGCGTTGAAACAGTTACAGGCTTTTGTTTTTTTGCGGGTATTTTTTGTTCAAATCAGAATGGGAAAGGAAATGGGAAGATGGAAAATTCAGAGCTGACGAAGCGGCCAGTGTATATTGTTGGACATAAGAATCCTGATACTGATTCGATATGTTCTGCGATTGCATATGCGTACTTGAAAAATAAATGTGACAGTACCAATGAATATGTTCCGGCAAGAGCAGGGCAGGTAAATCAGGAGACGCAATATGTACTCAATGCTTTTCATACAGATCCGCCTGTCTATCTCCACGATGTTATGACAGATGTCAGGGATATCGATATGAATGATGTGGAGGGTGTTACAGAGGATGTATCGCTCAAAAAAGCATGGCATCTGATGCGGGACAGAGGAGATGTCACAGTACCTGTTATTGCACAGAAAAAATTGACAGGTATTATCACAATCGGTGATATTGCCAACGCATATATGGATGTGTATGACAATGGAATCCTGTCGAGAGCTAGAACATCCTATAAAAATATTCTGGAAACGCTTGATGCAGAAATGATCGTGGGGGATGCGGGCGGATATTTTGAGAGTGGGGAAGTGGTCATAGCGACGGCGAACCCGGATGTGCTGGAGGATTACATACATCCTGGAGATATGATTCTTCTTGGAAACCGATATGAGACGCAGCTGTGTGCGATTGAGATGGGGGCGTCCTGCGTCGTGGTCACGATGGGTGCAAAGATTTCAAAAACCATACAGATATTTGCCAAAGAGCACAATTGTATCTTGATTAGTACGCCGTATGACACAGCGACTGTTGCGCGGCTGATCAATCAGAGCATGCCGATTGGTTACTTTATGAGGCGCGATAAGCTGACGACTTTTAAGATTACAGATAAGACAGAGAGCATCAAGGCTATTATGAAAAAGAAGCGATATCATGATTTTCCGGTGCTTGACGAGGAGGATAATTATATTGGTATGGTTTCCCGCCGTACCTTATTAAATCTGCGCAAAAAACAGTTGATTTTAGTCGACCACAATGAACTTTCACAGACAGTTGACGGGATTGATGCCGCAGATATTTTGGAGATTATAGACCATCACAGAATCGGTACGCTGGAAACTGTTTCGCCTGTATTTTTCAGAAATCAGCCGCTTGGCTGTACAGCGACGATCATTTATCAGATGTATCAGGAAAAAGGAATTGAAATTCCGAAGAATATAGCAGGTCTGATGATGTCTGCAATTATCTCTGATACGCTGATGTTTCATTCGCCGACTGTCACTGAGATCGATAAGGCAGCGGCGGAGAAACTCTCCGAGATATGCGAAATGGAGATCGAGGAGTTTGCGATTGATATGTTTGGTGCAGGCAGCAATCTGAGCGATAAGACTGCGGATGAGATCTTTAATCAGGATTATAAGAATTTCTCTGTGAATGGTTTTGCGTTCAGTGTGGGACAGATCAACTCGATGAACAGCATCGAGCTTGAGGAAATCAAGGAGAAAATAGAGCCGTATATCAAAGAACAGATGCCAGGCCTTCCTGTTGAGATGTGTTTCTTTATGTTGACCAATATTGTGTATGAAAAGACAGAGCTCCTGTGCTTCGGAGAGAGGGCGAGAGAGCTGGTCAGGACGGCATTCAAGCTGCCAAAAACACAGAAAAAGTTTGAATTGAAAAATCTTGTGTCGAGAAAGAAACAATTGATTCCAGCATTTGTGTCCGTATTGCAGCAGTGGGAGAAATAATAAGAGTGATAAAAATGCTACAAGAGATTAGTTTTGTGGCATTTTTATATTTGAAGCTGCTAAAATTTCTCCACGCAAAATAGAAGGTGAACGGGTCTCTTCTATAAAGGAGATTCCAGAGAGAGGAGAACATAGAAGATTAATATGAAAAAATTTATCAATCATATAGATGAGAGAATTCCCGCTGTTTTAGGCGGAGTGATAGTGATGGCAGCAGTAATCCCTTATTTACTGCTTGGGGAGAATGCAGTGGTTAATTTTCATGATCAGCTGGATGGCGAGGTTCTTGGATATATCCTGCGCGCGAAATATCTTTTTACTGGAGTAGACAGTTATCCGGAGATGATGAATGGAATCTCCAAAAATGGTTTTTTTCCGCCTTCGCCACTGTGGATCCTATTTTATAAGGTGCTGCCGCCGATTGCGGCATATGTTTTTTGTCATATTTTCTGTATGCTGACCGCCTATTGCGGAATGTATATATGCTTGAAAAGACTGGTGGAAAACGCTTATATAGCTGTTTTTTGCGGAATTTTATTTGCCTATCTTCCTCTTTTTTCGGTCTATGGGTTATGTCAGTATGGACAGCCGCTTTTATTTTATGCTTTTTTTCTGCTGTACACTGGAAAACGTAGATTTTGCGCATTGGGAAGTATTGTTTTGTATGCGTTCACATCCTCCCTTGTACTTGTG